>JAFKFE010000421.1 GCA_017308345.1 Alphaproteobacteria bacterium
GGATCGGCCTGCGCCTTTTGGTCGTAGAAAGGCACGATGACGCGCTCGCCATGCGCATCCACCAGGATCGCGGCCAGCGCCGAACGCGCGCCCGGAACGCGGCGGATGAGGCTGCAGTCGACACCTTCGGCCTGAATGTCGGCGATCAGCCGGTCGCCGACGAGATCGTCGCCGGCGCTCGCCCAAAGCGAGACCTCGGCCCCGAGGCGGTGCGCGGCGCAGGCGGCGCTCGTCGCCATGCCGGAAGCGATCTGGACGCCGTCGCTGGCGATGAACTTGCCTTGATGCTCGGGCAGCGCCTCGACGCGCAGGATCGTGTCGAGGGTGAAGGCGCCAACGCTGAGCAGCCTGACCGGTCGGGCCATGTTCTAATCGACCGGCTTGATCTTGCCGAGCGGGATGAAGCCCAGCGACGCCTTGCCCTTGACGATCTTCAGCGGCAAGGACGGCTCCTTGCCAAGCATGGCAATGGCGGCAAAACCCTGCTCGATTTCGCTTTTGTGCTCCGGAACCGCGCCGGCGAGGATAGAAGCCACCGCTTTCGGATCCTTGAGCTTGATCATCAGACTTGCGTCGACCAGGCCCTCCGCGTCGACCGAGACGGGCCCGGACACGGTGATGCGCGCCGTCCCGGACGAGAGGTCTAGCCTGGCGATGTCGACCGACTGGCCGCGCAGGCTCTTTGGCGGCGCGGCGATCAGCGCCAGGCCGTTCTTCAGCGTCACGTCGCCGCTGCCGTCCAGCGCGGGCAGCACGCGTCCGTCGATGGCATCCGCGTTGATCTCGAGATCGCCGAAGCTGCCGACATAATTGATGTCCTGGCCGGCCGGCCGCAATTGGCCGGCGGCCTTGCCGGCGCTGAACAATTGCATCGGATCCGTGTCGTCTTGCGGATCGGTCTGACCGTTCAGGCCTTCGGCCTCCAGCGAGACACTGCGCGGCAGCGGCCACCACATTTTGACATTGGCCTGCAACTGGTCCCAGTCGATCCAGAGCGGCGGCATGCCGGGCGCCATCGTCCGCAGCGGCCCGCGCAGGTCGGCGACCGGCGACAGAGGCCCGGTGATCCCGGCGACGGCGTTGAAACTCCCGGTGGACGCGGCGACTTTGCGGGCGTCGTCCTCATAGGCGATGTTGTCGCAGGAAACCGTGAAGCTCATCGGATAGCCGCTTACGGCGAGGTTGGCGCAGCCGGCGGCGATGCCCTTGCTGCCCAGCCTCGCCACCGCCTGGTCGGCCTCGGTCCTGAGCCTGTCGGCGAGATAGAACCAGCCGCCGCTGTAGATTGCGAACAGCACGACAAGGAACGCGGCAAGCCAGAATAGCCAGCGGCGAGGTTTGGGCGATCGCTCGTCACTTGACGTCATGCTGCGGCTCTCGTTAACCCCTCATACGGCGAGCGGGCGGTTCACTCACGCAAACAAGCGGGGGACGGAAGAAGCACCTTACCGGTGCGGTGTCGTTCACTCGAATGCGATCAGGCTTGGCGATATGGGCGATTTTTGGGTTTTTGGCTATGGGTCGCTGATCTGGCGGCCCGGATTTGCCCATGTCGAGACACGCCGCGCCCGGCTTTACGGCTACCGGCGCTCGCTTTGCGTCTATTCCTTCGTGCATCGCGGCACGCGCGGGCGGCCGGGCCTTGTGCTCGGTCTCGATCGGGGCGGCTCCTGCATCGGCCTCGCCTACCGTGTTCCCGGCGATCTGCGCGACGAGGTGCTTTCCTACTTGCGCGAACGCGAGCTGGTGACCAGCGTCTATCTCGAACGCATGCTGGATATCCGGCTGGATGACGGTGATTCGGTCGAGGCGGTCGCCTACATCGTCGACCGGCGGCATGAGCAATATGCCGGCGCTCTCGATGCCGGTCACGCGGCAAAAATCGTTCGCGGCGCCGTCGGCCAATCCGGGCGGAACGAGGACTATGTCTTGAGCACGCTCGATCATCTCGAGGCGCTCGGCATCCGCGATCACTGGCTGGAGGAGGTGGGCCGTCAGGTCACGCCTTCCTGAATCGCTGGTCGAATCAAAAAAGCAAACCATGCCTTTGACCTCGGCCGGGCATGACCTAGCTTAGCCGCAACCGTCCTTGGGCATCACGCCCGTTCCAGCATCACGGAGATCAGCCTTGCAGAAACGCCGTCTCGGTCGCACCGACCTTTCCATCGCGCCGCTGGTCCTGGGCGGCAACGTCTTCGGCTGGACCGCCGACGAGAAGACCTCCTTCGATCTGCTCGACCGGTTCGTCGGCGCGGGTCTGAACGCCATCGACACGGCCGATGCCTATTCGCGCTGGGTCCCGGGCAACAAGGGCGGCGAATCGGAAACCATCATCGGCAACTGGATGAAGAGCCGCGGCAACCGCGACAAGGTCGTCATCATCACCAAGGTCGGCTCCGACATGGGGCAGGGCAAGCGCGACCTCTCCGCCGCCTATATCGAAAAGGCGGTCGAGGCATCGCTCAAGCGGCTGCAGGTCGATGTCATCGACCTTTATCTGTCGCATTGGCCGGACCCCGCCACGCCTTACGAGGAAACGCTCGGCGCCTATCAACGCCTGCTCGAAAAGGGCAAGATCCGTTATCCCGGCTGCTCCAATCTCGACGCCGGCCAGTTGCGCGCGGCGCTCGACGTCGCCAGCCTGCGCGGCCTGCCGCGCTACGAGGTGCTGCAGCCTGAGTACAATTTGTACGATCGCTCCTCGCTCGACGGGCCGCTGCTCGACCTCTGCAAGGCCGAGGATATCGGCGTCATCACCTATTTCAGCCTGGCCAAGGGATTCCTGAGCGGCAAATACCGCGGCAAGGCCGATCTCGGGCAAAGCGCGCGCGGCGAAGGCGTGGCGGGCTATCTCAACGAGCGAGGCATGCGCATCCTCGCCGCGCTCGATGCCGTGGCGGAGCGCCATTCGGCCAAGCAGGCGGAAGTGGCGTTGGCCTGGATCATCGCGCGGCCGGGCGTCACCGCGCCGATCGCCAGCGCCACGACGCCGGTCCAGATGGACAGCCTGATCCGCGCCGCCTCGCTCAAGCTTTCGGCCGAGGACGTTGCGGCGCTCGACCGCGCCAGCTCGTAACATTCGCACGATCGTCCAAGACGGCAATGACAAATCCCTCGTAAATCCGGTCGCATCGCGACAGGAGGAGGGTTCGTCATGGCCGGCGGCATCTTGAGCGAAGCACAGCGCTGGCAACAGGTGCTGGCGCTGGTGTTGGCGGCGACGGTCGTCATGGGCAGCCCCGGACCCGCGACCATCAGCGTGACCGCTGTCGGGGCGGCTTTCGGCCTGCGCCCTTCGCTGGGTTACACCTTGGGCGTGGTGCTCGGTACGATCGCCGTGCTCCTGATCGTGGCGGCCGGCGTCTTCGGCGCGCTTACCTCGGTGCCTGGGCTGGCGCCGGTGCTTTCGATCGCCTCGGTCGCCTACATCCTCTATCTCGCTTTCAAGATAGCGACCGCGCCGCCATTGCCCGAACGCGGGGGCGCGGCGACGAGGCCTGATTTTCCGGGCGGCTTCATGCTCGCCGTCGCCAATCCGAAAGCCTATGTGGCGCTCGGCGCCGTGTTCGCCGGCGCCGCGTCGCGGGCCGACGCGCTCGGCGTTTCCGCGAGGCTGCTGGTGCTTGCCGCGATGATCGTGGTCATCCACGCGGTGTGGCTGCTTGCCGGAACCGCGTTTGCGCGCTTCCTGCGCCATCCGCTGGCCTCGCGGATCATCAACCTGGTGTTCGCGGCAACGCTGGTGCTGACGACCGTCCTGGCGGCGCTGCGTTAGCGGATCAGGTCTTTGCGGCCGCGCCGAGCTCCGCCAACCGCTTCACCGCCGTGGGCGGCATGGGCGGCGGGTTCGGCCCCCGCGCGGCCTCGACAAGCAGCTGGTCGCAGGCAGCCTCGGTCTCGCCGATCAGCCGCCGCATGAACTCCTCCTTGCCGAGCCCAGGCGGGATCGGCGGCAGGAAGCGCGCCTTGATGGTGCCCGGATAGCGCAGGAACTTGCGGCGCGGCCAGTAGAGGCCGGCGACATGGGCGACCGGCACGACGGGGACGCCGAGCTGCGCGTAGATCTCGACGATGCCGTATTTGTAGGACGGCTCGGCGCCCGGCGGCCGGCGCGTGCCTTCGGGGTAGATGATGAGCTGGCGCGGATTGCGATCCATCTCCTGCCGGGTCGCGGCGACGACCGCCTTGAGCGCTTTCGAGCGGCTGCCGCGATCGACCGGGATCATGCGCATCTTCATGATGTACCAGCCGAAGAAGGGGATCCAGGTCAGCTCGCGCTTGAGGATGTAGAGCGCGTCGTCGAGATAGGGGAAGAAAGCGATCGCGTCCCAGAAGGACTGGTGCTTCGGGGCCAGGATGAAGGATCCTTGCGGCAGGTTTTCGACGCCCGTGATCTCGCTCTTCGTCGCGGCGATCTTGTCATAGAGCCACATCGAGGTGCGCGACCAGAATTTGGGCACGAACCAGGCGCGATGGCGCGGCGCCAGGAAATAATAGGGCGTCCAGAAGATCATCTGGACGATCAGGCTGAGATAGAAGACGAGGTTGAACGCCAGCGAGCGGATGATGAGCATGCAAGGGGCCCGAGAGGAAGTGTGCGTTGGTTACACCAAGCGGCGGCAAAAAGGAAACGGCACGGTGGTCGAATGCCGGCCACTCTTGTTTTGCCTTTTGCCGCGATTCCGGACGGAGGGTTACGGCGAAGTCGCCGAACCCGACCGCGACGCGCTTCCTGGAATTGCTCAAAGTGACCGCGCCAGCCGCTCCTTCAGGCGGGGTGCCGCAAAATCGAGGAAGGCGCGCAGCTTCACCGGCAGCCGGCCCTGGCCGGCATGGACGAGGCTGACCGGCCAGGGCGTCGGTTCAAACGGCTCCAGCACCACCCGCAGCGCGCCGGCGCGCACGGCGGCATCCGCCTGGTAGGAGAGCACCTTCGTCAGGCCGAGCCCGGCAATCGCGGCATCGATCGCCGCCTCGGCGGTGTTGACCTGAAGGCGCGAGCGGACCGGGACATTGGTCTCCATCCTGCCTGTCCCGAAACTCCATGTCGCCGGGGCGCCAAGACCCTCGAAGGTGATGCAGTCGTGGCCCGCCAGCTCCGGCGGAGTGGCCGGCGCGCCGTGCCCAGCCAGGTAGGCGGGGCTGGCGCAGACGATACGGCGGATCGAGCCGACGCGGATCGCGACCATGGCCGAATCCGGCAACTCGCCGATGCGAGCGGCCAGATCGATATGCTCCTCGGCCAGCTGGGTGATCCGGTCCGACAAGGCCAGGCGGATATCCACTTGCGGATAGACGGCGAGGAAGCCGGTGATCACCGGCAGCACATGCAGGCGGCCGAAGACGACCGGCGCGGTGATGACCAGCTCGCCTGTCGGGCTCGAATATTCGCCGGCCGCCGTGCGCTCGGCTTCGCTCACCTCGTCGAGGATGCGGCGGCAGGCGATGAGATAGGACTGGCCGGCGTCGGTCAGCGTCAGCCGCCGTGTCGAGCGGTTGAGCAGGCGCGTCTTGAGATGCTTTTCCAGTTCGGAGAGCTTGCGGCTGACGGTCGCCAGCGGCACGCCTGCGCGTCTGGCAGCGGCGGACAGGCTGCCAGCCTCCACCGTGGCGACGAACAGCGACATGGCGTCGAGGCGGTCCATCGATCTTTCCATAGATTGGAAGGATAAGTTACAAATATACCATCTACTGTTTCAATTTGGAAGAATCCATTTTCCGGCCGGCATCGACCCAGCAGGAG
>JAFKFE010000422.1 GCA_017308345.1 Alphaproteobacteria bacterium
GGATGAAGGCGGCGTTGATGCCGTGGCGGTGCGGAAGGCCGAAGGAGATGTTGGAAAGGCCGCAGGTGGTGTTGACCTTGAGCTCTTCGCGGAGCCGCCGCAGCAGCGCGAACACCTGGCGGCCGGCATCGCCCAGCGCGCCGATCGGCATCACCAGCGGGTCGACGACGACGTCATGTGCGGGGATGCCGTGGTCGGCGCAGCGCTCGACGATCTTCTTGGCGACGGCGAAGCGGACATCCGGGTCCATCGAGATGCCGGTCTCGTCATTCGATATGGCGACGACCGGGACATTGTATTTCTTGACCAGCGGCAGGATGGCCTCGAGCTTTTCCTCCTCGCCGGTGACGGAGTTGACCAGCGGGCGGCCCTTGGCGACCTTCAGCCCGGCCTCGATCGCGGCGGTGACAGAAGAGTCGATCGACAGCGGCAGGTCGACCAGCCCCTGCACGATCTCCAGCGTCTGAACCAGCAGGCCCGGCTCCGTCTCGTTCGGGTTGACCGAGGTGACGCCGGCATTGACGTCGAGCATGGTGGCGCCGCAGGCGGCCTGTTCCAGCGCGTCCTTGATGACGGTCTCGAACTTGCCGGCCACCATCCCGGCGGCCAGCTTCTTGCGGCCGGTCGGGTTGATGCGTTCGCCGATCACGCAGAAGGGCTGATCGAAGCCGATGACGATTTCTCGGGTCGCCGAGGCGACGATGGTGCGGGTCATGCGATCTCTCCGTCGGGATATAAAGAGTTCTTTATATCGTTATCTGATTTCGTTCAAGTGAGTGGTGCCGGCCACGCTCTTCAGGCTCTAATTTCATGTATGTCGTTACCCCAAACCGGTTCCCGTTTTGGGCGACATACATCAGTGCGCGGTCTTCACCATGTCCACCTGGGTTTCGGTAATCTCGTCGTGCAGTATGTGGTCGAGCCGCTCGGCGACGATCTGGTCGTCGCGCCGGACTTCACGCTTCCAGGGCTGGCGGCCTTTCAGCACGCCGGATTCATCGACGATCTCGGCGACATATTCTTCCTGGCGGTAGGCCATCACATGGATGCCGGCGACGCCCGGAATCTCCTTCACCTCGTTGATGATGTCGATGCAGAGCTGCTTGCCTTCCTTCTTCTGATCCTGCGCGCCTTCCAGCCGCTTGATCACCGCGTCGGGGATATGGATGCCCGGCACGTTGGAGCGGATCCACTTCGCTGTCTTGGCGGAAGCGAGCGGGCCGACGCCGCAGAGCAGGAAGAGCTTCTCTGTGTGGCCGAGGTCGCGCGCCTTCTGCATGAAGGTTTTGAACATCGGCACGTCGAAGCAGTACTGTGTCTGCGCGAACTGCGCGCCGGCGGCGATCTTCTTGCCGAGATGGATCGGGCGGAAGTCGTAGGGCGGCGCGAAAGGATTGACCGCGCAGCCGAGGAAAACCTGCGGCGGCGTCGTCAGCTTGCGGCCGGACAGGAACTTGCCGTTGTCGCGCATGATGCGGATGGTTTCGAGCAGCGACATGGAATCGAGGTCGAACACCGGCTTGGCGCCTGGCTGGTCGCCGGCCTGCACGCCATCGCCGGTGAGGCACAGCATGTTGGCGACGCCCATCGCGGCGCCGCCCAGAACGTCGCCCTGGATGGCGATGCGGTTCTTGTCGCGGCAGGCGATCTGCATGATCGGCGCATAGCCCATGCGGGTGAGCAGAGCGCAGATGCCGACCGAGGACATATGGCAGTTGGCGCCCGAGGCATCGACCGCGTTGATGGCGTCGACCCAGCCGTCGAAGATCTTGGCGCGGTTGTAGACATCCTCCGGGTCGGCGCTGTCGGGCGGGTTGAGCTCGGTCGTCACCGCGAACTCGCCGCGGCGCAGCACGCGCTCCAGCCGGCCGCGCGACGTATGGCCGGGCAGGGGATCGAGCGGCAGATGGATGCCGGCCGGGTTCTCGTCGCGCTGGCGGCCGGTCATGCCGAAGCTCCGGGGTTCTGGGCCGTCTCACGTGCCGCGGCGGCCTGCGCGGTCACCCTCAGCCAGGCCGAGGTTTCGCGCAGCGACTGGTCGACCGGCTTCTGCACGGTCAGGATCTTGTCGCCATGCACCATATTGCGCGAGCCTTCCCAAGCCTTGACCCAGACGCAGGGCATGTCCGGCTCGACCTCGCAATTGCCGTTGGCGCGCACGCCGCCGCAAGGGCCGTTGCGCAGCTGCTTCGGGCAGTTCATCGGGCACGACATGCCGGTCGAGGAGAGCACGCACTGGCCGCACATGCGGCAGTCGAACATGATGCCCTTGACGCGCTTCTCGACGAATTTCACCGGGGCCTCAACGCGACCGTAGCCGATGCCTTTCCACAAGGGATGCAGTAGCAGGAAGACATCGGCGAACCGGCTGTAGAACCATTCCAGCAGGCGCGAATGGCGGATCGACCACAGTCGCACGGCAAAAGTGCGCTGGACGCGACGCTGCGGCGACACGTCGGCGGGCTTGTAGTCGGATTTCGGGGCTGCCTTCTTGACCAAAGTGGCCTGGGTGACCGCCGGCTCCTTGTCAGACATTTTCTTTCCCGCCAGCCTTGACCAGAGCGACCAGCCGCTCGCGGTCATATTTCGCGTCGAGTTCCTGGAAAGCCTTCTCGACTTCGGCCTCGAGGTCGTCGCCGACCGGGATCGGGTCGGCCTTGCGCCACTCCGCCAGATAGTCGTCGGTGCCGCCGGCGCCGGTGCGCATGGCGCACATGTCGATCGCCTCGGTGAAGCGCAGCGGCAGCTCGCGCTTGGCGTTCTGCCGCCCCTTCCTGACGATCACCTGGGCGGGGATGTCGCGCCAATAGACGACGATCAGATCGGCCATGAATTCTCACTCCTCGAAGTCATGGAGCATTGCCGCAAGCGCTGTTGGCCCGCTTGTTATGGGACGACGCGCGCGCCTTCAAAAGCGACGCTGGCGATGGCGCAAAGCGAATGCTGGAATCCGCGGCCGACTACCAGATGCGCTTGGTCAGGCCGGTCCAGAGGTAGAACCAGATCGTCGGATGATACCACTGCTTCGACGGCAGGCCGGGATCGATGGTATCCAGCTTGCCGGCCAGCGCATTGTTGACGGCCTCGACGCAGATATCGCGCGAGAACGCCGCCTGGCGCAACGCGTAGCTGGCGATCGTATCGCCCCGCCTGGGCCTGCCTCGCGCCTGCTTGAGCACGCCGCCGGTGTCGACGCCGGCATCGACCAGATGCACGGTGGTGCCGAAGTTCCCTTGATCGCCGGATGCCAATGCCCAGTAGCCGCCATTCATGCCGCGATATTTCGGCGCGATGCCGGCGTGATAGTTGAGCACCGGGTAAGACATCTTGGCAAGCGTGTCCTTCGACAGCAGCCTGCAGCCGGCGAGCAGCACCACGCCCGGTTTGATGCTGGTGATTTCCTTCAAACATTCCGGCCCGTTGGCCGAAGGCACATGGATGATCGTCTGGCCTTGCCGCGGCTCGGTCGCGAGCCTCTCTTCGGCGATCAGCCGCTCGGCATGGCCGGCCAGGAAGCGCTTGCCCAACCTGGTCAGCACCATGGTGCCGAGCTGGCCGATGGCCGAGATCCAGCCTTGCCGACGGGCGCGGCCGAGCAGCAAGCGCTTTTTGGATTCAGGGGTTTCGAGGATGACGCTGACGGGGCCGACGCGGTCGGCGATCGCGTTGACGATGGCCCAGATATGCGGGCCGCCTTCGGTGACGACCACGATCGGCCGCAAGTTCGATTCCGACGCCGCCATGGCAGGCACCCACTCTCAAGACGGGGCGCATGCTATGCGGGACGGGTTAATCCTTGGTGTGCCGGAGGCTTTCGGCGGCGGTCAAGGGCTCCGCTCAGCGCTTGAATTCCATGATGTCGAGCTTCGATTCGTAATAGGGCGCGGGGAATTCGATCCGCCACTCGCTGGCGCTGTTGCGGAAGGCGTAGCCGACCTGGTCGCTTTCGGGACCGCTGCCATAGGGCTTGGCCTTGTCGTCATTGACCGAGAACGAGCCGAGATAGATGGCGCGCTTTTCGTTGTCGTCGAAGAAGCGGCCGGTGGTGCGCTGCGAGCCGGTGATCTTGGCAAGCCGCCAACCGGAACCGTCGTCGGTCACCTTGCACTTGAACCAGCCATAGATGACGAGCGGGCTGATGCCGCCTGCCTTGATGGTGCGGCATTTCCAGTTGCCGGTGAGGTCCTTGTCGGAGAAGGCGACCAGCGGCCTGGCGAGCAGGTCGTCCAACTGCTTGACCTCGGACGGATCGCCGGCCTTCGCCTCTTCGAGAGCTGCCTTGCGCGTTTCGCCATACTTGTCCAGCCGCGCCTTGTCGGCCGCGGTGATCAGTTTCTGCACTTCGCCGTCGGCATGCGCCAGCATGATCGAGCCGAGACCCATGCCCAGAGACAGAAGCAAAGTCCGAACAGCCATCGAATACCCCCTCTGTAGGCACATCAGCCGGCTGCCGCCCGCGCCAGTTCGGCCGTCAAATCTCCATAGCCGGTCGCGCGGCGCTCATAGGCGAGGCCGAGCATGTTGGCAGCTTTCTCGGCGACCTTGTCTAGCTCCGGATCGTCCGTCTGGGCGAGATAGATCAGCTTCTCGTAATTGCCGAAATAGTCCTTGATCAGCTCGGGGTGCCTGTCGAGGCCGAGCGGCTTGATGAAGAAGGCGTCGAACTGGCGGCAGAGGAAGTCGGTCATGTAGAACGACATCATGTCGTCGTCAGCGACTTTCGTGTAGGCGTCCATGCCCTGGTAGAAGGCAAAGCAGTGCGGCCCGGCCATGCGCTCGACGCCATGCTTCTCGATGACGCGGTCGAGCAGGCCGCCGGTGCCGCAATCGGCATAGCCGACGAAGATGTGCCGGTAGCCTTCCGCCTTGGCCTTCTCGATCGCCTTGTCCATCGCCGGCGCGATGCGATCCGGATAGAAATGGAACTCGGCCGGCAGGCAGGTCAGCTCGAGATGGTCTAGCTTTAGCTGTTGCTTGACGGCCAAAACTTCGCGCGCAATCATCCCGCAGGCGATGACGAGCAGCCTGCCTGTTTGATTCGGTTCCGTTTTTTGCGTCTTGACCAAGTCGGGCCGGCTTTCGCTGCGGGGCTTAATATCTGTCGAGGGAGACACCGTTCATGAAACTGCTACGCGTCGCGCCGATCGCCATCCTGGCCTGCGCGCTTGCGCTCACGGCCTGCGCCAACACCATCCGGGGCGTCGGCAAGGACGTCAAATCGACGGCACGAGCGGTCAAAGACACTGTCAACTGATCGGCAGCCTCGTCCATCATCTGGGAACAAAAAAGCCGCGCTGCAAGGCGCGGCTTTTCTTATCGATCCGTCCTGATGCCTTGCGTCAGGCGGACTTGGGGTCAGGCGGAAGCGCGCACGTTGTGCTTGCGCTTCATGAAATCCTTAGCCGTTTCGACGGCCACCGCGGCGTCGCGGCAATAGGCGTCGGCGCCGACGGCCTTGCCGAATTCCTCGTTGAGCGGCGCGCCGCCGACCAGCACGACATAGTCGTCACGGATGCCCTTTTCCTTCATCGTGTCGATGACGACCTTCATGTAGGGCATGGTGGTGGTGAGCAGCGCCGACATGCCGATGATGTCGGGCTGGTGCTGCTCGATCGCGTCCAGATATTTCTCGACCGCGTTGTTGATGCCGAGGTCGATGACGTCGAAGCCGGCGCCTTCCATCATCATGCCGACGAGGTTCTTGCCGATGTCGTGGATGTCGCCCTTGA
>JAFKFE010001302.1:0-826 GCA_017308345.1 Alphaproteobacteria bacterium
CGTGATGCCGCAGCGCGAGCTCAAGAATGTAAAGGATGCAGACCCTTCTGACGGCGATCTCACTGCACTGGGCAGATCAAGTACGAACCACGACACCGAAAGCTACTGGGTGCCAAATGTTGGCATCAAGGTCGGCATGGGTCCCATCGATTGCTTGGGCGACTACTCGCAGCCGATCGGCGTGTCCAGCAATCCCGGTACGAACTGGGCGGGTGCGCAAGGCAATGTCGATACAGAGGTAAGGAGCGAAGCCTTTGGTGCGACCTGTTCGTACAAAATGGACCTCAGCAAGGGGCAGTTTCGCTTCATCGGCGGCGTGTTCCATGAAAATGTGTCCGGCTTCAAGGAACAACTGGTCGCTCCTCTTCCATCGCCGCTTTTGGGAACGGGCATCGGTCGCCTGGACCTTGAAGGGGACGGGTGGGGATGGCGTGCCGGCGTAGCCTATGAAATCCCTGAGATCGCGCTGCGCGCCAGCCTGGTTTATAACTCGGCGGTCAAACTCGACAATCTGAATGGAACGCTTGATCTGACTCAGGTTCCAAGTCTGGTCAATCCGGCGAACCCGTTTTTGGGCCAAGTCACCGACGTCAGTGGTTCCTCGGAGGTTCCGCAGTCGGTGGAACTCAAGCTTCAGTCGGGTATAGCCCCCGGTTGGTTGGCGTTTGGCTCCATCAAGTGGATCGACTGGAGCGTATTGCAGAGCATTCCGTTCTGCCCGACCGGTGTCGCGACCTGCACCACGACAAGCCCACTGAGGCTTACGTCGCTCGACTTGCTCTATCGTGACCTCTGGACGGTGTCCGCGGGCATAGGCCACAAGTTC
>JAFKFE010001302.1:862-1489 GCA_017308345.1 Alphaproteobacteria bacterium
CCACAAGTTCAACGAGCAATGGAGTGGGGCTGCTGGTATTACTTGGGATCGCGGTACGACGACCGGCCTCAGCGCGCAGACAGATACGTGGACGCTCAGCGCCGGTGTAGCTTACACTCCGACCCAGAACGTGGAGCTTCGCCTCGGTGGTGCTTTGGGTGTGCTTACCAGCGGGCATATCCATTCGGTCGTCGGCTCCGACGGCGTTACCTACGGCACCGACTATACCGCCGACTTCGGCAACGATCTCGTTTCGGCAGTTTCAGGGTCGTTCAAGGTCAAGTGGTAACTACTTCAATTTGAACAAAAAAGGCCGGGCAGTGTCCGGCCTTTTTTTGTTTGCGATAGCGATTTCAAAGTGGTCGCCCGATCCATTGTTGCAGATTCACTGCACGATCGGCGCCTCATGCGATTGTGACGTTTCGGCAACAGTTTATGAACAACCCCTGCGCTAAAAGCCAGGTCGAGGGAACTGCCCATTTCCCGCCATAAACCCGGAGCAACCCGGATAGGTCTCGGGATGCGTGCCAGGTTGGCCCGGCGATGGGACCGGCCGCGGGGTGTGCGGCAAGGATGAGTATGGACGCTAGGGTAATCTCCAAGGCCAAGCTGCCCAGCCGCTACGTG
>JAFKFE010000423.1 GCA_017308345.1 Alphaproteobacteria bacterium
TCTATATATACTTCGCCATCGCTACCTTGGTTTTCTATGGATTTTGCAGGTTGTATTCTCCGCATCCATGGCAAAACTGGTCAATTCTTGTATCTGCTGTTATTTTATTTTTGATATATTTTACGGTCCAGATCAGTGTCGCTGTCAATAACTGGTACGGCCCGTTCTTTGACTACGTACAGGGATTGATGGGCAAAACCGTCGAGTCGACCAGCGGCGAATTCTACACCAAGCTTGCCCCTTTCGTCTGGCTGGCGCTGGTCGGCATGAATGTGCAGGTCGTCAACAATTTTATCGTCAGCCATTGGATATTCCGTTGGCGCACGGCGATGAACGACTATTTCATGGCCAATTGGAGCCGACTGCGGCACATCGAGGGCGCGTCGCAGCGTATCCAGGAAGACACGATGCGTTTTTCGCAGATCATGGAGGATCTGGGCACCAGCTTCGTCCAATCGATCATGACGCTGATCGCGTTCCTGCCGGTGATGATCCAACTGCAGGCCCATATCACCGAGTTGCCCGTTATAGGGGCTGTTCCCCAGCCGCTGGTTGTTGCAGCCCTTGGATGGTGTCTGTTCGGAACGATTTCGGTGATGGTGGCGGGCCTGAAGCTGCCCGGACTGCAGTTCCGGAACCAGCGCGTCGAGGCCGCTTATCGCAAGGAACTCGTCTACGGCGAGGATCACGCAGACAGGGCTCAGCCGATTACCACGGCCGAACTTTTCACCAATGTTCGCCGCAACTACTTCCGGCTCTATTTTCACTACATTTATTTCAACGTAGTCCGTTATACATATTTGCAAGCGGACAATATCTTCCAGTTTTTCATCCTGGCACCGTCTTTCGTCGCCCATAAGATCACGCTTGGAGCGATGAATCAGATACTGAACGCCTTCGGCAAGGTGACGAATTCGCTGCAATTCCTGTTGAATTCCTGGTCGACCATCGTCGAGTTGCAGTCTGTCCAGAAGCGTCTGCGCGCCTTCGAGGCGACGCTGCAAGGCGAGGCGTTGCCGGACATCGATCAGCGCTATCTCACTCGACAGGGTGCAGAAGACCCAGCCTGAACCGGGCAGTTCGTGGGGCGGCTCAGCCGCCCACGGTCGCCTGCGCTTTGCCGGCGCGTCGGCGTTCTACATAGTCGCGGAAGCTAATGCACTCCACATCGGCTTTCACGCAGATCTCGCCGGCGAAGCGCTCCAGCGCGTCCCAATAGGCGCCGTTATTCATCAGCGTGAAGTGGAAGCCGAGTTCCAGCGGCAGGCGCTTGCCGTTGTACTCGGTATCGAAGGCGGCGCGGAATGCCTGATAGGCGCGATCGGCGAACTCGCCCGCCATGGCCGGCTTCTCCGTGCCGCCCGAGTGGCGGACGTAGAGATTGTAGTCCATGGCGACCACCGGCTTCGCCTTCGGTCCCTCCGGGATGAGCGGCAGGGCAAAGCGGGTTGTGCCATTGAGGGTTGGCGGCACGGCCGGACCGTTCGAAACGCCGCTGGCGTCATATTGGAAACCGGCCTCGGGCAGCGCTTCGTAAAGCGCCTTGCCGGTTGAAAGGTAGGGCGCGCGAAAGCCGACAACCGTATGTTGCGCGAAATCGCGCCAGCCGGCCGGTTCCGGGATGCCGTTGATCGCATAGGCGTTCTCGAAAATGCGCCGGACGGAGGCGAATTCGGCCAGCCAGTCGGCCTTGCTCCAGTTCTTGCCGTCGAAATGGCCGCAGGCATGGCTGCCGATGTCGTGGCCCTCGGCCGCGGCAAGCCGGACCTGCTCCAGCCGGTCGGCCACGTCCTGCTTCGAGGCCCCGAAGCCGACATTGGATTTGCCGGCGGCCTTGCCGGGGCCGGCATAGTCCTGCCGCGTTTCCGGCGAGAGCAGGAACACGCAGGACAGGAAATAGGTGAAATGCGCGCCCGTGCGCCTTGCCAGCGCCCGGCTGCGCTCCCATTGCGAGATCTCGCGGGCGGCGTCGAACGAGATCAGCACGATCTGCTTGGGTTTGGCTGGCGAGCCGACTGGCGATTTCGGCGGATCGGCCAAGGCCATATTGGCTGAGGCAAGCGAGGCGATACTGAATGCAAGGACGCGGTACGAACGAAGCATCGGCAACCTTCCGACGGAGACCCTTCCGGCTGATTGCAAGCCGGCTATCGCCCAATTGTGGCATCGATGCGATCCGGCAAGACCTCTGGGGCGGCTGGGGTTGCGCGCCGATTTTCCGACCGGCCCCCTTCCATGCCGACAAAATTTCGCTAAAACGCGGGCTCAAGAAGTGCCCTGTTCCGGGGCCGCAATGGTTTTGATTTGATGTCGGACGACAGTTTTATCCGCGAAGTCAACGAAGAGATGCGTCGCGAACAGGCGCAGGCGCTGTGGGACCGCTTTGGCCCGGCCATTCTCGGCATCGCCATCCTGATCGTGCTGGCGACAGCCGCCGTCGTTGGCTACCGCTATTGGGACGAGACCCGCGCCAACCGTTCGGGCGACGCCTTCTCGGCGGCGCTCAAGCTCGCCAATGACGGCAAGAACGACGAGGCGATCGCGGCCCTCGATCAGTTGGAGAAAGACGGCTACGGCGCCTATCCGCTGCTGGCCCGCATGCGCGCCGCGACCGTCAAGGCCGACAAGGGCGACGTCGACGGCGCGGTCAAGGATTTCGACGGCGTCGCGGCCGACAACGCCATTCCCGCCGGCATCCGCGACATGGCGAGGCTGAGGGCGGCGCTGTTGCTCGTCGACCACGGCTCCTTCGCCGATGTCTCCAGCCGGGTCGAGGCGCTCACCGCCGACACCAACCCGCTGCGCCACTCGGCGCGCGAGGCGCTTGGCCTCGCCGCCTGGAAGGACGGCAAGTCGGCGGACGCGCTCAAACTGTTCGACCAGATCTCTTCGGATGACGGCGCCCCGCGCAATGTGCGCCAGCGGGCAACGCTGATGTCCGAGCTGATCCGCGGGTCGGGCAACGCCTCGTGACCCCGGATGTCGTTCAAAGTCGCCATCATCGGCCGGCCTAACGTCGGCAAATCGACTCTTTTCAATCGGCTGGTCGGAAAGAAGCTGGCGCTTGTCGACGACACGCCGGGCGTGACACGCGACCGTCGCATCCATGCGGCGAAACTCTACGACCTTCATTTCGATGTCATCGACACCGCCGGTTTCGAGGATGCTGCGGCTTCGACGCTGCCCGGCCGCATGCGCCAGCAGACCGAGATCGCCATCCGCGAGGCGGACCTCATATTCTTCACGGTCGATGCCAAGTCCGGCCTGATGCCGGACGACCGCACCTTCGCCGACGTGGTGCGCAAATCCGGCAAGCCGGTGGTGCTCGTCGCCAACAAGGCCGAGGCGCGCGGCGCTCAAGGCGGCATGCTGGAGGCCTGGGAGCTCGGCCTCGGCGAGCCGATCCCGGTCTCGGCCGAGCACGGCCAGGGCATGCCCGACCTGCGCGACGCGGTGGTCGAAGCGCTTGGCCAGGAACGTGTCTTCGGCGAGGACGAGGAAGACGACGGCGACGAGATCGCCGCCAGCGAGGTGCTGATCGGCGAGGACATCGCCGACCCGGACGCTGAAGCACCCTATGACGATACCAAGCCGCTGCGCATCGCCGTCGTCGGCCGCCCGAACGCCGGCAAATCGACGCTGATCAATGCGCTGATCGGCGAGGAGCGGCTGCTCACCGGTCCGGAAGCCGGCATCACCCGCGATTCGATCTCGGTCGACTGGGATTGGCGCGGCCGCCGCATCAAGCTGTTCGACACCGCCGGCATGCGGCGCAAGTCGAAGGTGCAGGAGAAGCTCGAAAAGCTCTCGGTGCAGGACGGCTTGCGCGCCATCCGCTTCGCCGAGATCGTCATCATCGTGCTCGACGCCACCATTCCCTTCGAGAAGCAGGACCTGCAGATCGCCGACCTCATCATCCGCGAGGGCAGGGCGCCGGTGATCGCCTTCAACAAATGGGACCTGATCGATAATCCGCAGGAACTGCTGGCCGAGCTGCGCGAGAAGACCGGGCGGCTCTTGCCGCAGGTGCGCGGCATCCAGGCGGTGACTGTGTCGGCCGAGACCGGGCGCGGCCTCGACAAGCTGATGGAAAGCGTCATCAAGACGCACAGGGTCTGGAACAGCCGCGTCTCCACCGGCAAGCTCAACCGCTGGCTGGAAGGCATCCTGGCGCATCATCCGCCGCCCGCCGTCGCCGGCCGCCGCCTGAAGATCAAATATGTCACGCAGGCCAAGACCCGCCCGCCGGGCTTCGTCGTCTCCTGCTCGCGCCCGGACGCGATGCCGCAATCCTATGTCCGCTACCTGACCAACAGCCTGCGCGAAGCCTTCGACATGCCTGGCGTGCCGATCCGCATGGCGCTGCGCGCCTCGGACAATCCGTTCGCGGGCAGGGCGAAGAAGCGGTGAGGCTTTGGGAAGCGCTTCCCTTCGGTCGTCATCCCCGGGCGGAGCAAGGAGCGAAGCGACGCGCGCAGACCCGAGGATCCATGCCGTGACCTGGAGGCGCCGCCTACGGTGCAGAATTCTGCGCCGCTGAATTCTTCGGTCGACGCAACGGAATGGATCCTCGGGTCTGCGCTCCGCTTCGCGTCGCTCCGCCCGCGGATGACGAACCGCGCAGGGCCTAAGCCACTCTGAGCAACTCTTTCGTCTCCGCTCCCTCCGGCAACGTCTCCACCGCCGCCTGCAGCAAAATCTCGGCCAGCCGCGCCGCGACCGGATCGAGCTCGGCGTCCTTCTGGTGCAGATGCAGCGCCATCTTGGGCAGGGCCGGCAGATCGAGCACGCCCGGCGCGATTGCCCTGATATTGGCCGGCAGGCCGATATCGGTGCGGATCGTCAGGCCGAGTCCCGCCGCCACCGCCGCCCAGATGCCGCCGAGGCTGGGGCTCGAGAAGGCCATGCGCCAGGGCATCCCTGCGCGGTCGAGCGTCTCGGTCGCGACAGTGCGCAGAAGACACGGCGCCTCGAACACCACCAGCGGCAGCGGCTCGCCATTGCGCGGCCCCGCCTCGATCGGTTTCGCCGGGCCGATCCAGCG
This sequence comes from Alphaproteobacteria bacterium, assembly GCA_017308345.1. Classification (GTDB taxonomy): domain Bacteria; phylum Pseudomonadota; class Alphaproteobacteria; order Rhizobiales; family Rhizobiaceae; genus Mesorhizobium. The sequence continues at coordinate 5,045 of JAFKFE010000423.1, forward strand.
CGCCTGCACGTCGGCCACATGCCGGCTGTAGGGCAGGGCCATGCCGTCATGCCAGGCGAGCGCGATGTCGAGATTACCGGCAAGGACGCGCTCCGCCAGGTCGTGGCTGCGCCCGATCCGCGCTTCGATGCGGACCTTGGGATGGGCGCGGGCGAAGCGGCCGAGCACGTCGGGCAGCACGGCTTCGCCGAAATCCTCCTGCAGGCCGAGCCGCACCCAGCCTTCCAGCTCGACGTCGCGGATGGCGGCGGCCGCCTCGTCGTTGAGCTCGATCAGCCGCCGCGCATAGCCCAGCAACGTCTCGCCGGCCTCGGTGAGCGCCAGACCGCGCCCCGCCTTGCGGAAGATGGGCGTATCCGCCTGCTCTTCCAGTTTCTTCAGTTGCGCGCTGACGGCGGACGTCGAGCGCCCCAGCCGTTCGGCCGCCTTGGCGAAGCTGCCCAGCTCCATGCCGGTGACGAAGGTCCTGAGGACATCGAGGTCGAACGTGACTCGTCGCATGAGATCATCCCGATTTTCAGGATTGTTGATCAAAAACTTCCTGATTTTATGGATGAAGCTATGGCGCTCCATCCCGTCCGTCACGCCGTCCGCCAGAGCATGATGCCGAAAAGTGTGCAGCGGTTTTCGGCCGACATCATGCTCTATCTCTTTGATTTCG
>JAFKFE010000424.1 GCA_017308345.1 Alphaproteobacteria bacterium
TCGCAAGGGAGCTGCGGCTGGGCAACATCGACGCCAGGCGCGACTGGGGCCACTCCAAGGACTATGTCCGGGCCATGTGGCTGATGCTGCAGCAGGATCAGCCCGACGACTATGTGGTCGCCACCGGCAGGACGACGACGCCTGATAGAAACGCGCCTCGGGGGTTTCGAGACGAAGCGCCTCCAGCACGTTGGTGACGCCGATGCCGGTGACGTTGCCCGTCAGGACAGGCTGCTGCCAGGAGGATTTGACGAAAGACTGCGCGGCAAGGTTGTAGACCTCGTCGGGCCTTATGTCGCGCATGGTCCGGGCGAGGCCCGAGAGGTCCATCAGGTCGCCATCCGCGATCCGCACGTCCTTCTCGATGCCCAGCCATTTCAGGCGCATGGTGTTGACGTCGGCCGTGCTCGACCGCCGCGCCAGTCCGTGGACGCTATAACCCTTCGAAAGCAGGAGCTGGGCCAGATAGGCGCCATCCTGCCCCGTAATGCCGGTTATCAATGCTGTCCTTGTCATCGGTGCTTTCTGGGATCGAGCGAGATGCGGGGCGCGAGCCCCCGATATTGTCGGACCGGCCGTGCCCAAAGCCTGCGGCAACCACCGGCGTCACTTTCGTTACACGGCCTCTGGTTCATCTGCCAGTGCCGTGTCACGCGCCCGTTCCAGCGCCATCGCCACAATTTCGGTCGCCCTGTCATGGCTGGCGGCCTCGGCATAGAAACGAAATTCGGGAGCGTTGCCGGAAGGCCGCAGATGGATGATCTCGCCGCTGGCCATACGCGCCCTGAGACCGTCGGTCTCATCGACATCCGCGACGCTGCCGAACGGGGCAAGGAATTGCCGCAGCGCATCGCGGTCGGCGAGCCTGCGCATCAGGCCGCGCGATGCCTCGACCGGGAAATTCTCGAGCCGCTCGCTGGCGCAGACAGGAAGATTCCAGCTTTCACGCAGGCTGGACAATGATTTTCCGGTCGACGCCACCGTGCCCAGCACCGCAAGGATCGGCAGGAATGAATCCCGTGTCGGCAGCGCGGACAATGTTTTGCCGTTCAAAAAACAGTCCGACCCGAGCAGAACCCCGCCATTGGCTTCGAAGCCGATGACGATGCCGCCGGCCTGTTGCGCGGCCTCCATGCCCGCTATGACGAAGGGCGAGCCGACCTTTGTTCTTACCACCTTGAAGCCGAAAGCGCCTGAAATGCCCGAATTGGATGTCACGGGCGTCACCACGATGTCGGCCTTGAGGAAGAGCGCCGTGGCGAGCCCGATCAGGTCGCCGCGGAACAGCTCGCCGTTTTCGTCGATCACGAGAGGGCGGTCAGCATCGGCATCGGCGGAGAGCACGGCGTCGAGTTCGAATTCGCGCACCCAGCCCTTCATCTTCGCGATCGTGTCCTGGCCGACGGCCTCGGTGTCGACGGGCACGAAAATTTCCGATTTCCCGACGGGGGTCACATCCGAGCCAAAGGATCGCAGGACCTCGACCAGCAGCTCCGCCGCGACGGTGCTGTGCTGGTAGACGCCGAGCCTCATGCCGGAAAGGGCGCCAGGGGCGAGAATGCCGCCAACCCGGTCCCGAAACGCCGCGAGCGCCTGTTCGTGGCCGGTCTGCCAGTCGGCAGGAGCCGGCGGCCAGGGATATCGGTCCGACAGTTCAGCGACACATGAGGTGATCGCGGCCTCGTCCGCCTTGTCGATCTCGCCATGCGGCCCATAGAACTTGATGCCGTTGCGGTCGGCGGGAATATGCGATCCGGTCACCATGAGCGCCGCGGCGCCATGCCTGCGTGCGTAGAAGGCAAGCGCCGGGGTAGGGATAGGGCCGCAATCGACCGGCTGGAAGCCGGATGCGGCCAGCGCCGCCATGCAGTCCCGCGCAATTGCCGGGCTGCTGTCGCGCAGATCGCGCCCCACGAAGACCGCGCCTTGCGGAAATCCGGTCGCCCGCAAGCGCCGGGCAAAGCCCTCGGTGTAAAGCCCGCTTGGCCTTCCAACCAATTCGGAAGCCAAACCCCGGACGCCGCTTGATCCGAATTTCATCAGCCTGCTTTTGCTGTTGCAAGATCGCCGCAGTTTGTTGGAGTGAGCCGAGCCCGGCTGTCAACAGCAAAAAACCCCGAAATCTTTGTCTTTTCTAATATCCCCAAACCGCCAGTTCGTTGCCGGCCGGATCGGTGAAATGAAACCGCCTGCCGCCCGGGAAGGAGAAGATCGGTTTGACGATGGTCCCGCCGGCGCTCTCGACCGCGCCCAGCGTTTTCTCGAGGTTTTCGGAGTAGAGAACCGGCAGCGGCCTGGCCGGCGCCTCGTCGGCATCAGCCTGGAAGCCGCCGTCGAGTCCCTCGGCAAAAGCGGAATAGGTCGGGCCGTAGTCGGTGAACGACCATGAAAAGGCGGCGCTGTAGAAGGATTTGACGCTGTCCAGCTTGCCGCTCGTCGCCGGCAGTTCCAGAAAATCGAGTTTCCCGTTGAGTTTCATGACACTACTCCAATTTGTTCTCTTTATGTTCTATATTGCGCCTTACCCTCCGGCAAGTCTTTTTTGCCGCAGCTTTCCTTAATCGATTGTAGTTGCGGCGAGCAGTGGCGGGCGCCTTGCCTTTCGCAGTGCAGCATCCTATCGCTCCAATGGGGAAGGCGGGGAACCGAGCCATGGGGCCATGGCCCGGATATTTCCATCTTCCGCGAACTGGAGGGCAAGCATGACCAAGTGGGTTTACACCTTCGGCGACGGTGCCGCCGAAGGCCGTGCCGGCGACCGCAATCTTCTCGGCGGCAAGGGTGCCAATCTGGCCGAGATGTGCAGCCTGGGGCTGCCGGTGCCGCCTGGCTTCACCATCACCACTGAGGTCTGCAACGCTTATTACGCCAACGGGCGCAGCTATCCTGGCTCGCTCGAGGCGGATGTGGTCTCCGCTCTCGACCATATCGGCCGGATCACCGGCCGCCGCTTCGGCGACCCGTCGAAGCTGCTTCTGGTTTCCGTGCGCTCCGGCGCACGCGCCTCCATGCCCGGCATGATGGATACGGTGCTCAATCTCGGCCTTAACGACGAGACGGTCCAGGCTCTGGCCGCCGATTCCGGCGATGCGCGTTTTGCCTATGACAGCTACCGCCGCTTCATCCAGATGTATTCCGACGTCGTCATGGGCCTCGATCATGAGGTGTTCGAGGAAATCCTCGAGGACCAGAAGGCGAGCCTTGGTCACGAGCTCGACACCGAGCTGACGGCCACGGAATGGCAAGGCGTGATCGCTCTCTACAAGGCCAAGGTCGAGGAGGAGCTCGGCAAGCCGTTCCCGCAGGATCCGCGGGAGCAGCTCTGGGGCGCGATCGGCGCCGTGTTCTCGAGCTGGATGAACAACCGCGCCATCACCTATCGGCGCCTGCACGACATTCCTGAAAGCTGGGGCACGGCGGTCAACGTCCAGGCCATGGTGTTCGGTAACATGGGCGACACATCCGCGACCGGCGTCGCCTTCACCCGCAATCCCTCGACCGGCGACAGGCAGCTCTACGGCGAGTTCCTGGTCAATGCCCAGGGCGAGGACGTGGTGGCCGGCATCCGCACGCCGCAGAACATCACCGAGGCGGCGCGCATCGCCGCCGGCTCCGACAAGCCGTCGCTGCAGAAGCTGATGCCCGACGCCTTCCAGGCTTTCGTCGACATCTCCGATCGCTTGGAAAAGCACTACCGCGACATGCAGGACCTCGAATTCACCATCGAGCGCGGCAAACTGTGGATGCTGCAGACCCGCTCCGGCAAACGCACCGCCAAGGCGGCGCTGAAGATCGCCGTCGAGATGGCGAGGGACGGCCTGATCACCAAGGAAGAGGCGGTCGCCCGCATCGATCCGGCCTCGCTCGACCAGCTCCTGCACCCGACCATAGATCCAAAGGCGGCGCGTGATGTCATCGGCATGGGCCTGCCTGCCTCGCCGGGCGCCGCCACCGGCGAGATCGTCTTTTCGTCGGCCGATGCCGAGGATGCCAGGGCGCTGGGGCGCAAGGCGATCCTGGTGCGCATCGAGACCAGCCCGGAAGACATCCACGGCATGCATGCCGCCGAGGGCATCCTCACCACGCGCGGCGGCATGACCAGCCATGCCGCGGTCGTGGCGCGCGGCATGGGCAAGCCCTGCGTCTCGGGCGCCGGCTCGCTGCGGGTCGACTACAAGGCCGGCACGCTGGTCTCGATGGGGCAGACCTTCCGCAAGGGCGACGTCATCACCATCGATGGCGGCAACGGCCAGGTGCTGAAGGGCGCGGTCGCCATGCTGCAGCCGGAACTGTCGGGCGACTTCGCGGCCATCATGGAATGGGCCGACGCCGCGCGCCGCATGAAGGTGCGCACCAATGCCGAGACGCCGCTCGACGCGCGCATGGCGCGCTCTTTCGGCGCCGAGGGCATCGGGCTTTGCCGCACCGAGCACATGTTCTTCGACGGCGACCGCATCGTCGCCATGCGCGAGATGATCCTGGCCGACACCGAGAAGGACCGGCGCGCGGCGCTCGACAAGCTCCTGCCGATGCAGCGCTCGGATTTCCTCGAGCTGTTCGAGATCATGGCCGGCCTGCCGGTGACGATCCGCCTGCTCGACCCGCCGCTGCATGAATTCCTGCCCAAGACCGAGGCTGAGCTCGCCGAGGTGGCGAGCGCGATGAACGTCTCGGCCGACAAGCTACGGCAGCGCACAGAGGCCCTGCACGAATTCAACCCGATGCTTGGCCATCGCGGCTGCCGGCTCGCCGTTTCCTATCCGGAGATCGCCGAGATGCAGGCGCGCGCCATTTTCGAGGCGGCGGTCGAGGCAGGCCGCAAGGCCGGCGCGCTGGTGGTGCCGGAAATCATGGTGCCGCTGGTCGGCATCGTGAAGGAGCTGGAATACGTCAAGGCGCGCATCGACGCGGTGGCGCAAAGCGTCATGCGGGAGACCGGCACGAAGATCGACTATCTGACCGGCACGATGATCGAGCTGCCGCGCGCGGCGATCCGCGCCCACGTCATCGCCGAAGTGGCCGAATTCTTCTCCTTCGGCACCAACGACCTCACCCAGACGACTTTTGGTATCTCTCGCGATGATGCCGCGTCCTTCCTCGAAACCTACCGGCAGAAGGGCATCATCGAGCAGGATCCGTTCGTGTCGCTGGACGTCGATGGCGTCGGCGAACTGGTGCGGATCGCGGCCGAGAAAGGCAAGGCGGCTCGGCCGGGCATCAAGCTCGGCATCTGCGGCGAGCATGGCGGCGATCCGGCCTCGATCCGCTTCTGCGAGGAGGTCGGGCTCGACTATGTGTCGTGCTCGCCCTACCGCGTGCCGATCGCCAGGCTGGCGGCCGCGCAGGCGGCCGTGGCGGCGGCGAGGGGTGCCGTCAAACGCGCCTGACCGCCGTCTGGAGAGCGGCACCAGGATACCTTACCATTTTGTATGGAATGTCACGCGAACGTGCGCGTGACGGCCCTGAATCTCGACATCGTTTCAAGGAAGTTTCCGACATCGAATCTTCAGGTGTCCGAAACCCCATGTTGCAGATTGCCCCCACCGCCTTCCGGTCGATCCTGATCCTGCAGACCAAGTTCATGGGCGACATCGTGCTTGCCTCGGCGTTGGCGAATAACCTGCAGCTTCAATATCCCGGCGCCAGGATCTTGTTTATCTGCGAGGCGCATTTCGCCGGTTTCCTGACGGCTCACGGCATAG
>JAFKFE010000425.1 GCA_017308345.1 Alphaproteobacteria bacterium
GATTGTTGAGATTGACCGAGGAGATGGCGACCAGCCTTTCGTCGATCATCATGATCTTGGAATGCAGCACGACATCCGGCGCCTTGAATTCGCGGATGTCGATGCGGTCGCCGTACTTCTCGACGAACAGCTTGTTGAGCGCGGTGAGGAACCGGCCGCCGATATCGCCCTTGAGGTCGATGCGGCCGACGACATCGATCTTCACACCCCTGGCCAGAGCCCGGTCGAAGGCCCGGGCAATATCCGGCGTCAAATTGAGGTAGGGATTGACGATCTCGATGCGGTGCTCGGCGGTGTCGATCAGCTCGACGAAATAGGCCTCCAGCGCGTGCCCGTCCTCGTAGGGCACGGAAATGAAATGCCGCGCCACGCCTCTCGGCGGGCGGCCGCCCGACCGCGCCGGAATGGAAAACGGCCGCGACAGATTGGTGTCGGCGTCGCGCAGCCAGATCGTCGACAGATGCGCGGCCAGGGTCTCGACGGTCGCCTGGTCGGCGATCTCGATGTCGAAGTCGCTCCAGTTGGAATAGTAGTTCAGCGAGAAGCCGTCGGTCTTTCCGTATTGCTCGAGGTCCGGATAGCGGGTCAGGTCGACCGGTTGGTGGAACAGAAAGCCGTCATGGATGTTGCGGCCGCCGATGATGATGCGCGAGCGTCCGGGCTCCTCGGCCAATGTCGCCAGCATCTTGATGTGATGGGTCTTGTGAAGCTGCGAGATCTGCTCGTCGAAGGGCGCGCCGTGATCGGCCTGCCAGCGATATTCCTGCAACTCGACATTGGGGAATTCGGATGCCAGCCGGTGCAGCATGGCGTCGTCCTTGTCCCGTTCCAGCACGTCGGTCACCAGGATGCGCACCTTGGTGCCAAGCGCGGCGTGATGGCGGATCAACCGCTCCATGACGCGGCCGGAGAAATCCGCCTTGAACTCCAGCGACGACAGGTAGATCAGCCTGAGCTTCGGGGCGTTGGAGAAATCGAGCGGCAGTTCGGGGTCGGCCTTGTCAAAGGCGCTGTCCGGCAGCCTCTTGCCGAGCAGCGCCTCGACCTTGGCGTTGAAGCCGTCGCGCGATTTGCGCAGCAGGGTCGGCGACCCGAGCGGCAGCGCGCAGGTCTGCGACAGCCAGCGGCTGGCATAGAAGACGCGGTCGAGTTTCTCCATCCCCGCCGGATCGGGCACCGGACATCGGTCGTAGCGGCTGTCCAGCGCCGTGATCCAGGGATCGGCGCTCTCCTCGCGCAGCAAGGTCAGCGGCGCGCCGGCCGGCGCCAGGGAAGAGCCGACGCGCAGATCGCAGCGGGTCAGCGCCTGGTCCGGAAACAGGCTGACGGAGGCTTCGGCGACCGGCAGGCTCAGATGGAATGACGAGGCCGCGGCGACGGTGGTGGAGCGGCCCGATGCGCGGATCGCGAGCGGGCCATCGCAGGTGCCGCTGATGTCGACCGGCAGTTGGCCCGCCTGACGCAGCACGATCTCGACCGAGCGCGCCTGCAGGCCGGAGAAGCTGAAGGTCTTGCGCGCCGAAGGCCGCGCGGCGGCATCGAGATAGAGGGTCTGCCGCGACATGCGCCAGCGCCCGGTGAAATGGCCTTCGCCCGGCTTGTCGCGAGCCGGCGCCAGCTCGGTGTCGTCCATCGGCTTGGCTAGCCGCTGCAGCGCCTGGTAAGTGTCGTGGAAGCCGCCATTGTGGACATCGCGCCAATTGCGTCCGAAGCGGCCGGTGCCGTTGGCGCGGTCGAGCGCATCGAGGCGGCTCTGGGCGAGCAGGGCCTGGAACTGCCTGTCATAGGCACTGTCGCCGTCGCCTGCGAAATAGCGCGCCGTGGCAATCTCGGCGCCGCTGGCGTCCGCAGAGACGGGCAGGCGGCCGCAGGCGCCGTCGCCCGGAAAGAAGGCGCAGGCCGAATGTCCGGGCATGCCGGCGCAACCGGCCAGTGCTGTCAGAGCCAGTCCAAGCAACGCCCGGGCGATCGCCGATCCCACGCTCATCCGGTCGCCCCGTGCATGGCTTTCAGCTGGCCAGGGTCGCGCGGCGGCAGGAAGCCTTGCGGAAAGATCCTGCAGACGGGAAATGCGAAGGTGGCGATCAACAATCCGGCCTCGTCGCGCATCTTGCGCGGCGCCGTCCTGTCGTCGCGGATCTTGCGCGCGGCGGCGACCAGCGCGCCGTCGCAGTCGCAATGGTCGTGCCGGGCGATATAGCAGGCGTCGTGGACCCGGCAGGCGGCATCGAGACGGTCGACCGGCTTGGCCGACAGATCGCCGGTGCGTGTGCCCGGGCCGCAATAATTGCCGATGACGAAAGGCGATGGCCGCGACATGGCATAGCGGACCGGCTTCGGCAGCCGCGCTTCCGGAACCTTCGTCCAGGGATTGGCGCAGCCCGACAGAAAGAGCAGCGGCAGAATGGCAAGAACGGCTCGCATTTCTCCGCCGGCGTTCCGAAGATTGTCCCGGAGCGTTTCACCGTTTCACGGAAACGGCGAACCGCTCTATCTCTTTGTTCTGACGCAATTCCTAGAATTGCTATGGCGCCCCATCATGGCATGGCCAGGCGCGCTGGTGCCACAGTGGATGAATTTGTGGCGGAGGCAAGGCGGCAACGACCAACTGCCTGTGATAGGATCGGCCGCGGCGAGGGGACTTCAGGATGCGTCTTTTTCTTTTGGCGGCCGCGGCCGCGTATCTGGCCTGCGCCGCGGCCGCGCTCGCGGCGGACAAGACCGTCCACGACGAGGAGCATGGCTTTTCGCTGACCTATCCCGAGGAATGGACGAGCGAAACCACCTTTGGCGATACGATGCGGCTCAAGATCAAATCCGGCGAAGGAGGCCTCACCTGCCGGGTGTCGCAAAATCTCTACGATCCGACCGCCCCGGACAGCCCATCCGATTCCAGGGCGTTCATGGACAAGGACTGGTCGATGAGCAGCTGGCGGACCTTGATCGGCGTCGCCTATCAGTCGGCCAGCTTCAGCCAGGACAGGCTGGCGCATTTCCCGGACGGCTATCCGGTGCGGATAGCCGACATGGATTTCCGCTATGCCGATGACAATGTCAGCTTCTATGGCCATTCCCGCATCGCGCTGACGCTGCGCCGCTCGCATTACGGCTTCGTCGACTGCGGGGTCACGGGCGACAGTGCCGAGGAGGCGGCGCGCAAATGGGCGCCGCTCGCGGACGAAGCGGGAAAAGTGGTGAGCTCCTTCGTGCTCGACGCGGATTAGACAAAGAGGCTCCGCTCGCGCTCCACCGCCTTGGTGATGAAGTTGGCGACGAGCTGGACGCGGCGCAGCGGCCGCACCGATTCATGATAGACCAGCCAGTAGGCGCGGCGGATCGGCGCGACGATGTCGACCGGCACCAGTTCCGTCATCGAGCGGGCGATGAAGGTGTGCAGGATGCCGATGCCGGCGCCGGAGCGCACCGCTTCGGCCTGGCCGAGCGCCGAGGAGATGGCGAAACTGGTGCGCCAGCCCGGGCTGAACTCGGCGGCATAGTCGAGCGAGGGGCTGACGATGAGGTCCGGCACATAGCCGATCAGCGTATGCCGGGCCAGGTCCGCCGGCGCTTCCGGCAGGCCGTTGGCCCCGGCGTAGGCGCGGGACGCGAACAGGCCGAGCGTGTAGTCGACCAGCTTGCCCGCCACAAGCCGGCCTTCGGTCGGCCGCTCGACGGTGATCGCGATATCGGCCTCGCGGCGCGACAGGGAGAAGGAGCGCGGCACCGGCACCAGCTGGATGGTGAGCTCGCGGTGCAGGGCCGTCAGCTCGCCGAGCCGCTTGGCCAGGAAGGCGACACCGAATCCGTCGGGCGCGCCGATGCGCACGGTGCCGGAAACGTCGTCGCCCTCGCCGGCGATGGTCGAGCGCGCGGCGATCATGTCGCTTTCCATGCGCTCGGCTATGTCGAGGAAGCGCTCGCCGGCCGGCGTCAATTCGCTGCCGGTGGTCAGGCGGCGGAACAGCTTCGTGCGCAGCGCCTCCTCGAGCGCGGCGATGCGGCGCGAGACGGTCGCGTGGTTGAGCTCCAGGCGCTTGGCCGCGCCAAGTATCTGGCCGGCGCGCGCCACGGCGAGGAAGATGCGGACGTCATCCCAATTCATGAGAAATCCCCGACGACAGACGTACCCTGTCATTTGCGACAATTAATGCACACTCTGTCATCGCTGTCTATTTTCCGCACAACGGTTGCGTTCTTCCTCGCGTTGCGTTCGGCGGGGCAAAGGCGGACAATGAAACCATCACCAAGACAGGGAGAGAAACATGATCGAATACGGTCATTTCATCGGCGGCAAGCGTGTCGCCGGCACCAGCGGCCGCAAGCAGGATGTGATGCAGCCGCTGGACGGCTCCGTGCGCGGCACGGTGGCGCTGGCCTCGCAGGCGGAACTGCGCGCCGCGGTCGAGAACGCCAAGGCGGCGCAGCCGAAATGGGCCGCCACCAACCCGCAGCGCCGCGTGCGCGTGCTGATGAAATTCCTCGAGCTGGTCGCCCGCGACTATGACGAGTTGGCCGACATCCTGGCGCGCGAGCATGGCAAGACCATCGCCGACGCCAAGGGCGACATCCAGCGCGGCCTCGAAGTGGTCGAAGTCTGCATCGGCGCCCCGCACATGATGAAGGGCGAGTTCACCGATGGCGCCGGTCCCGGCATCGACGTCTATTCGATGCGCCAGCCGCTCGGCGTCGTCGCCGGCATCACGCCGTTCAACTTCCCGGCCATGATCCCGCTGTGGAAGATCGCGCCGGCCATCGCCTGCGGCAACGCCTTCATCCTGAAGCCGTCGGAGCGCGACCCTGGCGTGCCGATGCGCATCGCGGAACTGTTCATCGAGGCCGGCCTGCCGGAAGGCATTCTCAATGTGGTCAACGGCGACAAGGAAGTCGTCGACGCCATTCTCGACGATCCGGACATCAAGGCCATCGGCTTCGTCGGCTCGACACCGATCGCCCACTACATCTATTCGCGCGGCACGGCTTCCGGCAAGCGCGTGCAGTGCTTCGGCGGCGCCAAGAACCACATGATCATCATGCCCGACGCCGACATGGACCAGACGGTCGACGCGCTGATCGGCGCCGGCTACGGCTCGGCCGGCGAACGCTGCATGGCGATCTCGGTGGCGGTTCCCGTCGGCAACGACACCGCCAACCGGCTGATGGAAAAGCTGGTGCCGCGCGTCGAAAGCCTGAAGGTCGGCCCCTCGACCGACTCCTCGGCCGATTTCGGCCCGCTGGTGACGGCGCAGGCGCTGGAGCGCGTCAAGGGCTATGTCGACATCGGCGTCAAGGAAGGCGCCAAGCTCGTCGTCGACGGCCGCGGCTTCAAGATGCAGGGCTATGAGAACGGCTATTACATGGGCGGCTGCCTGTTCGACAACGTGACGGCCGATATGCGCATCTACAAGGAAGAGATCTTCGGGCCGGTGCTCTCGGTGGTGCGCGCGCCGCGCTACGAGGATGCCATCAAGCTCGCCAACGATCACGAGATGGGCAATGGCGTCGCCATCTTCACCCGCGACGGCGACGCCGCGCGCGACTTCGCTTCGCGTGTCCAGGTCGGCATGGTCGGCGTCAACGTGCCGATCCCGGTTCCGATCGCCTACTACACCTTCGGCGGCTGGAAGGCATCGTCCTTCGGCGACCTCAACCAGCACGGCCCGGATGCCTTCCGCTTCTACACCAAGAC
>JAFKFE010000426.1 GCA_017308345.1 Alphaproteobacteria bacterium
CCGGCCGCAGAACTTCACCTCCTACGGCGGACGCGCCGCGACCCGGCAGACGGTCGCGATCGGCGCCGACCGCGAGGGCCGCATCCAGTCGATCGTGCATCGCGGCGTCAACGAGACCGCCGTCGACGGCATGTGGGTCGAGCCGCTCGGCTCGGTGACCTCGATCATGTACGCCACGCCCAACTTCTCCTCGAAGCAGAATGTGGTGCGGGTGAACACGGTGGTGCCGGGGGCCAAGCGCGCGCCGGGCGAAAACCCAAGCGCCTTCGGCATCGAAAGCGCCATCGACGAGCTCGCCCATGAGCTCGGCATGGATCCGCTGGAGGTGCGGCTGATCAACTATGCCGAACAGGACCCGCACGCCAGGAAGGCGTGGTCGACGCGGCAGTTGCGCGAAGCCTTTGCAGCAGGCGCCGAAGCCTTCGGCTGGGCAAAACGCTCGCCTCGGCCGCGCTCGATGCGCGACGGCCATCAGCTCATCGGCTGGGGCGTGGCGGCCGGCACCTATCCGGTGCGGCGCGCCCATGGCGAGGCGGTGGTGAAGCTCCTCGCCGACGGCTCGGTCGAGGTCGAAAGCTCCTCCATCGACATGGGCCAGGGCACCTACACGATCCTGGCGCAGACCGCCGCCGAAACGCTCGGCGTGCCGGTGAGCCAGGTCTCGGTGAAGCTCGGCGACTCGCGTCTTGCCCGCGCGGGCGTCACCGGCGGCTCGCGGCTTGCCGGCGTGATGACCGGTGCCGTCCACAAGGCGGCCGGCCAGGCGCTGGACGAGTTGATTGGCCTGGCCCTGTCGGACCCGCGCTCGCCGTTCCAGAAGGTCCAGGCGAACACCCTGTCGGTCAGGGACGGCCGCATCGCCGCGCCGCGCGGCGAAGGGCCGGAGCTGTCGATCGCCGAGTTGATGACCGCTATCGGCCGCGACCGGATCGAGGCAAAGGGCGACACGCTGCCGGCGAGCACGACGCCGGAGGAGCGCTACGCGAACTACACCACCATCGCCAGGTCGATCCCGCACACCGAGGGCGACTGGTCGCGCCATTCCTGGTGCGCGCATTTCGTCGAGGTGCGGGTGGATGAAGACTTCGGCACGGTGCGCGTGTCGCGCGTGGTGTCGGCGCTGGACTCCGGCCGGCTCTACAACCCCAAGCTGGCGGAAAGCCAGTGGAAGGGCGGCATCATCATGGGCATCGGCCAGGCGCTGCTCGAGGAAGGCATCGTCGACCGCCGCCACGGCCGCATCGTCAACGGCAATTTCGCCGACTACATGCTGCCGACCAATGCCGACATCCCCGACATCCAGACGATCTCGGTCGGCATCCCCGACCCGCACTCCTCCGCGCTCGGCGGCAAGGGCGTGGGGGAACTGGCGATCGTGGGGATTGCGCCGGCAATCGCCAACGCGGTGTTCCACGCGACGGGGAAAAGAGTGCGGGATCTGCCGATCACGCTGGAGAAGCTGATCTGAGAGGTCGGCGCGAGGCATCCCCTCTCTGCCCTGCCCGTCCTCCGCAGCAGCTGCGCTGCAACTGCGGAGGGTGGACCGGACGTCTCCCCCCTTGTGGGGGAGATTGGCGGCTCGCACGCTTTCGCCAATCTCTGTATGATCGAGCCACCACGAGGGGGACGATCATGACACGCGCACTACCAACACTCATCCTGGCACTGCTCACCACCCTGCCCGCCCATGCCGCCTCCTGTTCCTGGTCCGCCAAGATGGAGGAGGACGAGGGCGGCAGCGTGATGATGGCTTCGGTCTGCGGCGGGCCGAAGGGCGACGCGCATCTGATGCTCGCCTGTTTCGGCAAGCCGGTGCTGAGCTACGACCTCGGCGCCGCGGGCGCACAGTTGGAGCCCGGCATCAGCGGCTCCTTCAGCTTCAAGGCCGGCGACAAGAGCTTGACGAAAAAGCTCGAGCTCGAGGCGATGTACAACTATTTCACGGTGGAACTCTCCGGCCCCGCCGATCCGCTGCTGTCGCTGCTGCGCGGCAAGGGCGAGGTGACGGTCAGCGCGGACAAGTACGGCGCGGCGAGCTTCCCGCTGAAGGGCTCCGGCGCCGCGATCGGCAAGGTGCTGGCCGCGTGCGGGAAAGCTTCCGGCGGCGAAGCGGATTGAGGCTGGCTGATCTTTCCCAACCGGGCCGCCCCGGTCATCCCATTGGCGAAGCCGCGCGCCCCACACCATATGAATCCACGCCGGCGATGATTGTCCTCGCGACAAGCGTGATCGATCCAGATATGCCGGCCAAGGCGGTCCGTCCCGGGCCGCCGGCGCTCCTCGCGAGGCCCGTTGCGGCATCGCGCGCCCCCAAAGGCCGCGACAAGGAGCTATTTCGATGAATCCGATCACCCTTTTCCTCACCGCCGTCTTCGCGCTCATCGGCGCCGGTATCGGCGCGCTGGCCGGGCCATGGGCGGGCGCGCCGTTCTTCGTCATCGCGGCGCTGATCGCAGCCTCGCTCAAGATGGCCAACACCTGGCAGCGGTTCGTGGTCCTGCGCGCCGGCAACCTGCTCGGCGTGCGCGGCCCCGGCCTGTTCATGATCATCCCGGTCATCGACAATGTCGTGGCCGTCATCGACCAGCGCATCCAGACCACCGCCTTCAATGCCGAGGAGGCGCTGACACGCGACACCGTGCCGGTCAATGTCGACGCGGTCATCTTCTGGCATGTGCATGACGCGCGCCAGGCGGCGCTGGAAATCACCAACTACCGCGAGGCGATCGACCGCGTGGCGCAGACCTCGCTGCGCGAGATGATCGGCTCCTCGATGCTGTCCTCGCTGCTCTCCGACCGCAAGACGGCCGACGAGCATCTGCGCGACGTCATCGGCGCCAAGACGGCGCAATGGGGCATCACGGTGATGTCGGTGGAGATACGCGACGTCGCCATCCCCGTGGCGCTGCAGGACGCCATGTCGCGCCAGGCGCAGGCCGAGCGCGAGAAGCAGGCGCGCGTCATCCTCGGCTCGGCGGAAGCGGAAGTCGCGGCGAAGTTCGTGGAGGCGGCCACCACCTATGCCGACCATCCGGCGGCACTTCAGTTGCGCGCCATGAACATCATCTACGAGACGACCAAGGAGCGCGGCGCCACCATCCTGATCCCGACCGGGCTGGTGGACAGCCTCAACCCGGCGGCGGCGCTGGTCCAGGCCGGCGTGCTGAAAAGCGCGGCGTAGGGAGCCCTCCCGACGCATCATGAAGATCCGGTCCGGCCGATGCGCCATGACGCGCGGGCCGGACCGGATGCGACTTCAACGATCGATGGAAACTCAGTAGTCGGAACCGCTCTCGACGACGACCGGACGATGGTGATGCCGGTGGCCGGTCGAACTTGTGACGATCACGGTATCGCCGCGGCGGTGATGGCGATGACGCCAGCCGCGCTCGCCATTGTCATGGAAGGCGACGGTGCCGTGATGGCGGTGGTGGAGACGGTGGCCTTCGTCGTTGATGATGACGGCCGGACGGTGATGATAATGATGCCTGTGATGCGTGCTGATGACGATATCAGCCTCGGCCGCGGAAGCGATGGCGGGAGCGGCGACACAAAGCGCCAGGGCAGCGATAAGCACTGTTTTCATTGCTCTATTCCTGATTTCTGAAACATCCCTTCGCGGGGATAAACTGCTGCCTGCTCTTTTGGTTCCGGCACGATTTGGCCGTTGAGGCGCGAGCTTTGGCAGCCGATCGGGCCCAGCCTTCAGCGGCGCTCAGCTTTCGTGCCGGCGGCGAAGCGCCATATATCGGAGGTAGGTCGTGGCAGCGGCGTCGCAGGCGCGCCGCCCGGGTCCGTTCGCCTGGATCATCGTCTCGGCAAGCCGCTGGGGCAGGCCGTATTTGCTGGCGAAGTACGCCGTGTCGTATGGCTGGTCTTCCGGATCATCCACAGGTCTGTCAAGGCTCATGTCGGCTCCCGCATCAGCGCGCGAAACTGGCGCGCCTACCAATGCGAAGCCTCGGCTTTGGTTGCGGCGCTCGGGCCTCTTCGCGCGCCAGTGCGACTTCAGTCCGAGCAAGCTCTCGGACCGTCGCCCGATCAGCGGAACAAAGGCCCCTCGCCCCCGTTTGCCGGCGTGGAATTCACGGCGACAGGAGCAATCGACATGGACGGCAACCGCAACAGTGTTCTGGAAGCGCGCTGGCTTCTTGCCGTGCCGGCCTCGGTGCTGCTCACCGTGCTGATAGCGGGCCTGCTGCTTGGATAGCGGCCGATGAACCGCCTGCTCTTCGTTGCGGCCGATTTCCTGTCGCGCCCGCCGGGCTTCTACGCGATGCTGGTCGCGATGGTCGCCTGTACGCTGCTGGTGCCGTTCGGCCTCACCAACGCGGTCACCTACGCCTTGTCGGTGGCCGCCATCGTCATCACCGGAGTGGTCCTCATCCAGGGTTACCGCGATACGGCGGCAATCCACGCCAAGCTCGACGAGATCGTCATTGCGCTTCGCGAGACGCGCAACGACGTGATCGGGCTCGAACATGCGGAACCGCATGAAATCAAGGCAAAGCTGACGGAACTGGAAATGGAGGCCGCGCGGCTGGCGGTCGGGGAAGCCCTGCAAGGCGCGATGAATGAGGCCGGCGCCGCGGTGGGCGGGGGTTCGCGGGGGTAGCCGTGGCGCCGGCCGAAGGCGGAACGAGACCGCCGGCCCAGGAGAATAGGCTTCCCACGCATTCCTGAAATTGCGTGATCGCGGAAGCCCGGAATTTTCCCCGAAACGGAAAGATCAGGCGTTCCTTCGTCCGGCCAGCGCGAGCGCGGCGGCAGCCGCCACCAGCACGGCGGCGATGGTGAAGGTGAACGCCATGCCGCCGGCGACGGCAGCCGGCGCGGCGGCCGCGACATCCTTCGCGCCCACGGCGAAGGCGAACACCGCGCCCATCACCGCCGTGCCGGTGACGAGGCCGAGATTGCGCGAGAGGCTGAGCATGCCCGACACGACGCCGCGCTCGCTGCCGTCGACATCGGCCATGACCGCCGTGTTGTTGGCCGCCTGGAAGAGCTGGTAGCCTGGCGTGAGCACGACGATCGCCGCCGCGTAACCGGCGACGCCGAATACCCCCGGCAGCACCGCGAGAGCCACGCAGCCGGCCGCCATCAGCGCCAGGCCGGCGATGACCATGGCCGCCGCGCCGAGCCGGTCGACGACGCGTCCGGCAATGACGCCGCAGAATGCCGAGACCACTGGCCCGATCGACAGCACCGCCCCGGTCGCCGCTTCGCTCAGGCCGAGCGCCCGCGACAGGAAGAACGGGCCGACGACCAGCGTCGCCATCATCACCGTCGAGACCAGCGCGTTCATGACGAGGCTCGGCGCCAGCACCGGGCCGCGCAGCAGCGAAAGCTTGACCAGGGGCGACGCCACCCTGCTCTCGACGATGACGAACAGCACAGCGCCGGCCATGGCCGCGCCGAGCAGTGCCAGGTTCAGGCCGCCGAAATGACCGCGCCCGATGGTCATGGCCAGAGCGTAGGCGGCAAGCGTGCCTGCCAGCAGCAGCGTGCCCAGCGTGTCGAAGCGGGCCTTTGCGCCCGTCGCACGGCGGCCGGTGCCCGCCGCCGGCAGGAAGCGCCAGGCGGCGAGCAGCGCGACGGTGCCGAGCGCGGCGCTGACGAGGAAGATCGAGCGCCAGCCGAGCGCACTGATCAGCACGCCGCCGAGCGAGGGCCCGAGCGCCGTG
>JAFKFE010000427.1 GCA_017308345.1 Alphaproteobacteria bacterium
TCCTGCGCGCCATCCATGAATCCGGCCGCAAGGACATCGACGTCGTCGCTGTCAACGACCTCGGCCCGGTCGAGACCAACGCGCACCTTTTGCGCTATGACAGCGTGCATGGCCGCTTCCCGCACGAGGTGACCGTCGACGGCGACCAGATCTCGGTCGGCAAGGAGAAGTTCAAGGTCACGGCGATCAAGGACCCGAGCCAGCTGCCGTGGAAGGAACTCGGCGTCGACATCGCGCTCGAGTGCACCGGCATCTTCACCGCCCGCGACAAGGCCGCCGCGCACCTGGCCGCCGGCGCCAAGCGCGTCCTGGTCTCGGCTCCGTCCGACGGCGCCGACCTCACCGTCGGCTACGGCATCAATCACGACAAGCTGACCAAGGACCACATCGTCATCTCGAACGCGTCCTGCACCACCAACTGCCTGGCGCCGCTGGCGGCCGTGCTGCACGAGACCGTCGGCATCGAGAAAGGCATGATGACGACGATCCACTCCTACACCGGCGACCAGCCGACGCTGGACACCATGCACAAGGACCTCTACCGCGCCCGCGCGGCCGCGCTCTCGCAGATTCCGACCTCGACGGGCGCCGCCAAGGCGATCGGCCTGGTGCTGCCCGACCTCAAGGGCAAGCTCGACGGCATCTCGATCCGCGTGCCGACCCCGAATGTCTCGGTCGTCGACCTCAAGTTCATCGCCAAGCGTTCGACCACCGCGCAGGAGATCAACGAAGCCGTCATCGCCGCCTCAAAGGGCAAGCTGAAGGGTGTGCTCTCGGTCACCCATCATCCGAACGTCTCGATCGACTTCAACCACGATCCGCATTCCTCGATCGTGGCGCTAGACCAGACCAAGGTCATGGACGGCAACCTCGTTTCGGTCCTGTCCTGGTACGACAACGAATGGGGCTTCTCCAACCGCATGGGCGATACCGCCGTTGCCTTCGGCAAGACCATCGCCTGATCGAACGCTCGCTAAGCTGTTTGAAACGCCCGGCTTCGGCCGGGCGTTTTTTATTGGCCGGCTGAGCCAAAAACCACGCTCTCGCCTTGCACCGGCCATGTCTTCGCCCCACTCTCCCGTAAATCGACAAATGAGAGGGACTTGAGGGGCAATAGCGGATGGAGCATGCGATCTATCTCGTGACGCTGGTCGGCACGGCGCTCATCCTCGCCGCCGCGTTTTCGAGCCTGATCGCCTTCCGCTTCGGCGCTCCCCTTCTGCTTCTCTTTCTTTGCATCGGACTGGCCACCGGCGTCGACGGCCTCGGTATCGAATTCGACAATGCGCGGTTGGCTTATTTTGCCGGCTCACTGGCTCTGGCCATCATCCTGTTCGATTCCGGTTTCGGCACGCCGCTCAACGCATTGCGGCAGGCGGCCGGGCCGGCGCTGTCGCTGGCCACGATCGGCGTCGTCCTGACCACGGGCATCTTCAGCGTCGCCGCTTCCTATTTTCTCAACCTCAGTTGGCTGGAATCGTCCCTGCTCGGCGCTGCCGTCGCCTCGACCGACGCGGCCGCCGTGTTCTTCCTGCTGCGCGCCGGCGAGATCCATCTGCGCGAACGCGTGCGTTCGACGCTGGAGGTGGAATCCGGCACCAACGATCCGATCGCGATCTTCCTCACCATCACCCTGGTCGAGATCATCGCCGCGCACGCCAACCCCGAAGCCAATGCGCTGGCCGCCAACCTCTTGCTCGGCTTCCTTGCCAATATGGGACTTGGCGCCGTCATCGGCATCATCGGCGGCTTTGGCATCGTGCGTCTTGTCGAGCGGCTCAATCTTGATCACGGCCTGCTGCCGATCTTCGTGCTGACGCTGTCGCTGATGGTGTTCGCCGCCGCGGGCGCCATCGGCGGCTCCGGCTTCCTGGCCGTCTATCTTGCCGGACTGATCGCCGGCAACTCCGACATCCGCGCCGTAACCATCCTCAGGCGCTTCCAGGACGGCATGTCGTGGCTGGCGCAGATCATCATGTTCCTGATCCTCGGCCTGTTCGCCACACCTTCGCAGTTCCCCGCGATCCTGGTGCCGGCGGTCCTGCTCGGCCTGTTCCTGATCTTCGTGGCGCGGCCCTTGGCCGTCTGGCTCTGCCTGATCCCGTTCCGCCTGCCGCGCCCCGAGGTCGCCTTCGTGTCCTGGGTCGGCCTGCGCGGCGCCGTCTCGATCCTGCTTGCCATCACGCCGCTGCTCGGCGGCCTCGAACATGGCCGCCTGATCTTCAACGCCGCTTTCATCATCGTGCTCGTGTCTCTGGTGGTGCAGGGCTGGACGGTCGGTCCGCTGGCGCGCCGCCTCGGCCTGATCGTGCCGGCGCGTCTCGGGCCGCTGGACAAGGTGGAGCTCGAATTGCCTGGCTCGGCCCATCACGAACTGCTTGCCTATCGCGTGGCGCCCGGCAGCCCGGTGGCGCGCGGCGAGCGCATCCCGCGTTGGGCAAGGCCCTCGCTGGTGCTGCGCGACGGCCGCTCGATGCGCTTCCAGGACATGGGCCGGCTCGCCGCCGGCGATCAGGTCTTTATCTTCGTGCCGGACCGCTACCCGCGCCTGCTCGACAAGCTCTTCGCCAGCCGCGCCGTCGTCGATCCCGAGGATGCCGATTTCTTCGGCGCCTTCGCGCTCGACCCCGCCCGCTCGGCGGCGGAGCTGGAAGCAGCCTATGCGCCGGGCCTGACCGAGGCCGAACAGAAACTCACCGTCGCGGCGCTCGTCACGGAGCGGCTCGGCGGCCATGCCGAATATGCCGACCGCGTAATGATCGGGCCGATCGAGCTGATCGTTCGCGATGTCGACGAGAAAGGCAGGATCACCGGGCTCGGGCTCTCCTTCGAGCCGACCGCGCCGGTGGCGCGCGTGCCGGTTTTCCTGAGCGCCGGCGAGATCGGCGACCGCATCGCCGCCCTGATCCGCAACTGGCGCGGGCCGGCGGAAAAGCGGGCAACCCCACCGGTCGACCCGGTGGCGACCGAACCGGACGGACAGAAGGCAACCACCGACGGCTGATGTCTCACGGCGACATCATTTTTGCGCGCGCGCTTCAACGCGGCCCTTGCATCGTCCTTCGCGCCGGGTAAGGTCGCCGCGTTTTCGCTAAAAAGGAACGACCATGGCCGGCTTCAAGACACTCGATGACATCGGCGCCGTCAGCGGCAAGCGCGTTCTGGTGCGCGTCGACCTCAACGTTCCTGTCGCCGCCGGCAAGGTGACCGACGCCACCCGAATCGAACGCATCGCGCCGACCGTCGCCGAGCTCTCGAAGAAGGGCGCCAAGGTTATCCTGCTCGCCCATTTCGGCCGCCCGAAGGACGGCCCCTCGGCCGAATTCTCGCTCGAGCCGATCGCCAAGGCCACCGCGGACGTTCTCGGCCGCCCTGTCGGCTTCGCCTCCGACTGCATCGGCGAAAAGGCCGCAAACGCCGTTACCGCCATGAAGGACGGCGACGTGCTGCTGTTCGAAAACACCCGCTTCTACAAGGCCGAGGAGAAGAACGACCCGGCCTTCACGGAAAAACTCGCTGCCAATGGCGACATCTATGTCAACGACGCCTTTTCCGCCGCGCACCGCGCGCACGCCTCGACCGAAGGCCTGGCGCACCGGCTGCCGGCCTTTGCCGGCCGCACCATGCAGGCGGAGCTCGACGCGCTGGAAAAAGGCCTCGGCAACCCGGTCCGGCCGGTTGTCGCCATCGTCGGCGGCGCCAAGGTCTCGACCAAGATCGACCTTTTGATGAACCTGGTGAAGAAGGTCGACGCGCTGGTGATCGGCGGCGGCATGGCCAACACCTTTCTTGCCGCGCGCGGCACCGATGTCGGGAAATCGCTTTGCGAGCATGACCTTGCCGGAACCGCCAAGCAGATCATGATCGAGGCGGCCGAATCCGGCTGCGCCATCATCCTGCCCAGCGATGGCGTCGTGGCGAAGGAATTCAAGGCTGGCGCCCCAAGTGAAACCCTCGCCATCTCGGACGTGCCGGCAGACGGCATGATCCTCGATGTCGGCGCAAAGACCGTGCAGAGCGTCAACGACTGGATCGACCGCGCCGCGACGCTGGTCTGGAACGGCCCTCTCGGCGCTTTCGAGATCGAGCCTTTCGACCGCGCCACGGTGGCGGCGGCAAAGCATGCCGCGGCCCGCACCAAGGCGGGCAAGCTGGTCTCGGTCGCAGGCGGCGGCGACACGGTGGCAGCCCTCAACCACGCCGGCGTCGCCGACGACTTCACCTATGTCTCGACCGCCGGCGGCGCGTTCCTCGAATGGATGGAAGGCAAGCCGCTGCCCGGCGTCGAGGTGCTGAAGCGCTAAAGGCGCCAGCTTCTTTCACGCGATTCACGCTTTTCGGCGCCATTCCTTTGGCGGTAATGTTCTGCCGCGCGGGACTAACATCCTAGGAGAGCACCATGAGCGAACGTCTCGAAGACATTGCCGTCGCGATCGTGGCCGGTGGCAAGGGGCTTTTGGCCGCCGACGAGAGCTCCGGCACCATCAAGAAGCGCTTCGACGTGATCGGCGTCGAATCGACCGCCGACAGCCGCCGCGACTATCGCGAGATGATGTTCCGCGCCAAGGAGGCGATGTCCCGGTACATCTCCGGCGTCATCCTCTATGACGAGACCATCCGCCAGAAGGCGGCCGACGGCACGCCGCTGGTCGATATCATCAAGGCGGCCGGTTCCATTCCGGGCATCAAGGTCGACCTCGGCGCCAAGCCTCTCGCCGGCTTTCCCGGCGACACCATCACCGAGGGCCTCGACGGCCTGCGCGAGCGGCTCGCCGACTATTACAAGCTCGGCGCCCGTTTCGCCAAATGGCGCGCGGTGATCGATATCGACACCGGCAAGGGCGTGCCATCGGCTAATTCGATCGCCTCGAACACCCATGCGCTGGCCCGCTATGCCGCGCTCTGCCAGGAGGCCGGCATCGTGCCGATCGTCGAGCCGGAGGTGCTGATGGACGGCGCCCACTCCATCGACACCTGCTACGATGTCTCGAAAGCGACGCTGGTCAGGCTCTATGACGAGCTCTACGCGGCGCGCGTCGTGCTGGAAGGCTCGATCCTGAAGCCCAACATGGTCATCTCGGGCAGAAAATCGGGCAGGACCGACAGCCCTGAGGAAGTCGCCGAGAAGACGATAAAGCTGTTCCGCCAGGTGGTGCCGGCGGCGGTGCCGGGAATCGCCTTCCTCTCCGGCGGGCAGGAGGACGAGGAGGCGACCGCCAACCTCAACGCCATCAACGCCATCGGCCCGCATCCCTGGAAGCTCACCTTCTCCTATGGGCGCGCGCTGCAGGCCGCGCCGCAGAAGGCGTGGAGCGGCAAGGCATCGAACGTCGCCGCCGGCCAGGCCGCCTTCACCCACCGCGCCCGCATGAACCATCTGGCAGCGCTCGGGAAATGGCAGCCGGCGCTGGAAAAAGCCGCCTGACGCAACGCCCCTTCATGCCTTGAAAACCCGGGCCAGTGGCCCGGGTTTTTGTTTTTTGTGCGCCGCATTCCTACCTGATGCAGCGAAACAGCGGCGGCCGATGCATGTCGCGCAAAAGTGTGTGCCGGTTTTGCGAATACGACATACACAAGCGCGAAAACATAAAGCGCGCCGCCTGGATCCGTTTCAGCGCGACGCGCTCTATGTCGGATCGCGCCCATGTCGAACGTCCTTGGCAGGAGA
>JAFKFE010000428.1 GCA_017308345.1 Alphaproteobacteria bacterium
TCCAGATCGGCATCACCCTGGTCGGCGTCCTCTCCGGCGCCTTCTCCGGCGCGACGCTCGGCGAAAGGCTGGCAAAATATCTGGCGTCGACCGGCATCCGCGAAAACATCGCCGACCCCGTCGGCGTCGGTATCGTCGTCGCTTTGATCACCTATGCCTCGCTGATCGTCGGCGAGCTGGTGCCGAAGCAGATCGCACTGCGCGATCCCGAGCGCGTCGCCGCCCGCGCCGCGCCCGCAATGACCGTTCTTGCCACCATCTCGGCGCCGCTCGTCTTCCTGCTCGACATTTCCGGCCGCGCCGTGCTGTGGCTGCTCGGCCAGGCCGGCGAAGCGGAAGAGAAGGTCACCGACGAGGAGATCAAGATGCTGGTCGCCGAGGCCGAGCATCACGGCACCATCGAATCCGACGAGCGCCGCATGATTGCCGGCGTCATGCGCCTCGGCGACCGCGCCGTGCGCGCCGTGATGACGCCGCGCACCGAGGTCGACTGGTTGAACCTGCAATCCGACGAGACGGTGGTCCGGAAGCTGTTGATGGAAACGCAGCATTCGCGGCTGCCCGCGGCTGACGGCAATGTCGACGCCATGGTCGGCGTCGTGCAGACCCGCGACGTCCTGGCGGCGCTTCTCGACGGCAAGACGCTGGAGCCGCGCCAGCACGTGCGCGCCGCCCCTATCGTCCATGATCAGGCCGACGCGCTCGATGTCCTGCAAAAGCTGCGGGAATCGGACGTGCCGATGGCACTTGTCCATGACGAGTACGGCCATTTCGAAGGCATCGTCACGCCGGCCGATATCCTCGAAGCCATCACCGGCGTGTTCCGCTCCGACCTGGAGGCCGGCGAGGAAGAGAACGCCGTCAAGCGCGATGACGGCTCATGGCTGCTCGCCGGCTACATGCAGGCCGACGAGATGGCCGAGGTGCTGGGCATCGACCTGCCGGAGAACCGCGACTACGAGACCGTCGCCGGCTATGTGCTGTCGCATCTGCATCATCTGCCGGCCACGGGCGAGTGCGTTGACGCGCAGGGCTGGCGTTTCGAGGTCGTCGACCTCGACGGCCGCCGCATCGACAAGTTGATCGCCACCCGTCTGCCCGACGGCCACCGCCCGGTGGCGCGCGGATAAGCCGCCAGCGCCTCTTTGGCCGCGCTCAATGCGCGTCCGGCGGCGGCGCCTTGGGCGCCACGTTGCGCAGGAACGGCACCAGCGCCGTGGCGATCACGAAAGCCACCATGATGACCAGGAACGCATCGGCATAGGCCATCGTCGAGGCCTCGCGATAGGCGAGTTGCCAGAGCTGCTTCAGCGAGGCGGCATGGCCGCCGTCGATGGCGCCGGGCAACTGGCCGTAGCGCTGCGCAACAGTGTCGACCATGCGCATGGCCGCTTCGTTCTGCGGCGTCAGATGCGACGCGATCGTCAGGAAATGGAAATTGGTGCGGTTGTTGAGGATCGCGCCGCAGATGGCGATGCCGACCGCCCCGCCGAGATTGCGCATGGTGTTGAACAGGCCGCTGGCATATTTCAGCCGCTCCGGCGGCAGGCTGCCGAGCCCGAGATTGACGCTCGGCGCGACGGCGAAGACCTGCGGGAAGCCGCGAAAGATCTGCGGCAGGAGTAGCTCGGCCGAGCCCCACTGGCTGGTGATGGCGGAAAAACTCCACATCGAGGCGCCGAAGGAGGCCAGGCCGAACATCATCAGCCAGCGCGTGTCGAAGCGCTTGGCAAGGAAGATGTAGACCGGGACGCCGACCATCGAGGCGACGCCGGTGGAAAACACCGCGAGCCCCGTCTCGAATGCGTTGTAGCCGCGCACATAGCCGAGGAACAGCGGCGTGAGATAGATCGTGGCGAAGATGCCGATGCCGGTGATGAAGGACAGGAAGCAGCCGATGGCGAAGTTGCGATTGCCGAAGGCGCGGAAGTCGACCACCGGCTGCGCATGGGTCAGGCTGCGGACGACGAACAGGACGAGCGTAACCACGGCGACGACGGCGCCGTTGCGGATCATGGCGTCGTCGAACCAGTTCCAACGCGAGCCTTCCTCCAGCACATATTCCGCCGTGCCGAGACTGATCGCCATCAGCGCCATACCGATATAGTCCGCGCCCTTCAGCAACGACAGATCGCCCTTGTCGATCCTGACCAGCAACGCGACGAGCACGGTGATGACCGCCCCGGGAACGACGTTGACATAGAACAGCCAATGCCAGTTCAAGGTGTCGGTGATCCAGCCGCCGATAACCGGCCCCAGCGTCGGCGCGATCGAGGCGATGCTGCCGACCACGGCGGCGGCATAGACGCGCCTCGGGCCCTGGAAATAATGGAAGGACGAGGTGAAAACCGTCGGGATCATCGAGGCGCCGAGCAGTCCCTGCAGCGCCCGGAACAGGATCATGCTTTCGATGTTCCAGGCGAAGCCGCACAGCATGCTGGCCACAGTGAAACCGGCCGCCGAGATGGTGAAAAGCCATCTGGTCGAGAAGACGCGGGTGAGCCAGCCCGACAACGGGATGACGATGATCTCCGCCACCAGATAGGAGGTCTGGACCCAGCCGATCTGGTCCTGCGCGGCCGACAGGCCGCCGCCGATATCCTGCAGCGAGGACGCCACGATCTGGATATCGAGCAGCGCGATGAACATCCCCACGCACATCACCATGAACGGCAGGATGCTGGCGATGAAGGATTGCGGTGCGGCCGGCGCTGACATGGCGCCCTCAGCGCGACGCGGTATCGACCGTGACCACCGTCGACAGGCCGGGCCGCAGCGCAACCTTGCCCGCCTGGTCGGCGTCGATCGTGATCCTGACCGGCACCCGCTGCACGATCTTGGTGAAATTGCCCGTCGCGTTCTGCGGCGGGATCACGCTGAAGATAGCTCCCGTGGCCGGCCCGAGGCTGGTGACGCGGCCCTTGAGCAGTTGGTCGGGCGCGACATCGGCATAGACGGTCGCCGCCTGTCCGTCGGCCATCGCGCGCAACTGGTCTTCCTTGAAATTGGCGTCGACCCACAGGCCCGAGACCGGGACGATGGTCAGCAGGTAGCTGCCCGGCGAGACATAGGTGCCGACCTGCGCCAGCCTGTTGCCGACGATGCCGTCGATCGGCGAGCGGATTTCCGTGAAGCCGAGGTCGAGCTGGGCGGTGTCGAGATCCGCCTTGGCGGCCGCGACTTCCGCAGTCGCTTCCGAAATCTGGGTGTTGAGGACGTCGAGTTGTTGTCTCGACGCCGCAAGCGCCGCGCGGGCGGCGGCGACGGATGCCTGCGCCTGGCCGTCGGCCGCGGCGCTCTTTTGCGCATCCTGTTGCGAGCCGGTCTTGGCGCTGGCAAGCACCGCGTAGCGCTTGGCATCCTGCGCGGTGAACGCTGCGGCGGCGCTCTTGGCCTCGAGATCGGCGCTGGCCTGCTCGATCAGCGAATTCTGCAGCGAGACCTGGGCGCGCAGATTGTCGAGCGCCGACTGCTTCTGCCGCACCGACGCCTGAGCGCGTTCCAGCGCCGCCTTGAACGGCCTGTCGTCGATGCGGATGACCGGCTGGCCGGCGGTCACATGCTCGTTGTCCTCGACGAGCACCTGGTCGATATGCCCGGCGACGCGCGGCGCCAGTGGCGTGACATTGCCGCCGACATAGGCGTCGTCGGTCGTCACCAGGAAGCGGTTGGCCTGCCACCATTGGACGCCGTACCAGCCGGCGACGCCGATCGCGATCAGTGCGCCCAGCATCATCAGCGGCTTGCGGCGCGACCTGGGCTTGGCCGGCGGGAGCGCGATGGCTGACGGCTGCTGCAGCTCGGCCTGGGAAAGCACCTTGTTCATTGGCCCCGCGCCCCGTCCTGACTGTTGGGAAGCGGCCCATTCTCGATGAGCGGAAGGCCCGAACCTTCCGTGCTGAAGCGATAGCGCTGCCGCATCCGGTCGGTGGCCATGGGCGCCGTCGCCATTGCGAAGCCGCCGCTGTCGAGTTCCCTGCCGCTCTCGCGGTCTACGAGGACCGGCTCGGCCCAGCGCCCGTCGGTCTTGTCCACCACGACCAGGCTCGGCCCCTCGGGCGCCAGATGCCGGTTGCCCCAGGCAAGCAGCGTGAGCAGCACCGGCCGGAAATCACGGGCCTTGGCGGTCAGCACATATTCATGCCGAAGCGGCCGCTCGCAGTAGGCGCGCTTCTCGAACAGCCCGCGCTCGACCAGGCTGTTCAGCCGCCGCGTCAGGATGTTCGGCGCTATATCGAGGCTCTTCTGGAACTGGTCGAAGCGCGTCAGGCCCTGGAATGCGTCGCGCAGCAAAAGGATGCTCCACCACTCACCAACCTCGTCGAGGCTGCGCGCGATGGGGCATGGGCGCGTTTCGAAGCTCGTTCTGGCAACCATTCTCGTGACTCACTTTCAAAATGAAAGTTACAAATAGCCGAATTGGTTGCATTATGCAAGTCAGTATGGTCGGGCATGCACGGCGCGTTCCATCCCGAGCCGGGGCGGAAGGGCTTGCACGGCAGTTCCCGCAAACGAAAAGGGCGGCGCAAGCGCCGCCCTTCGGGGAGGATGATGTCTTTTTCGCTCAGGCGGCCTGGGCTTCGGCGGCGATCGCGTCGGCGGCGCGGGCGGCCTTCAGCACCTTCGCCCACCAGGCGACGTCGTTGATCAGCGCGGCGGCGGCCTGGTTCAGATGCTCGATGTCCTCGAGCTTCTTCTCGCCCTGGCGCACCGCAAGGAAGTCGCCCCAGGCGATATGGACGGCCGACTTGACAGGCGCCATCTGCAACTCGACGGCGATCAGGCGGAGCTGTTCGACCGCGCGCGCGCCGCCGACCGAGCCGTAGCCGATAAAGCCGGCGGGCTTCTTGTTCCATTCATTGGCGGCGTAGTCGATGGCGTTCTTCAAGACACCGGTCGGAGCGTGATTGTATTCGGCGGCGGTGAAGATGAAGCCATCGAACTCGGCGACCTTCTTCTGCCAGCGCTGCGCCACCTCGTTCTGCGACGGGGCCCAGGCGGAGGAAGCGACCTCGTCGAAGAAGGGCAGCGGCCAGTCGCGCAGATCGACGATCTCGACGTCGATATCGGCATGCGACTTGGCGATCTTGGCGATCCACTGCGTCGGCACGTCGGCGAAGCGGGCGGCGCGCGTCGAACCGACGACGATGGCGATTTTGGGCTTGGACATAAGGGGCTCTCCTTGCGGGAATTTCTGGTATCGTTTGGATACCGGCGCTATATGTGATACTGACAACTTGGCGCGCAAGGAGGCACTTCTTTGTTACTGAGGCACCCGCACATCACCGAGGACTGCCGGGCAGTGTCGGAAATCCTGCAACGGGTCGGCGACAAATGGACCGTCCTCGTGGTCGGCAAGCTGGGCGACGGGGCGCTGCGCTTCAACGAATTGCGCGCCGCCGTCGGCGGCATTTCGCAGAAGATGCTGACCACCACCTTGCGCGGTCTGGAGCGCGACGGCTTCGTCACGCGCAAGGTGTTTCCGACCATTCCGCCGCGTGTCGATTACGAGCTGACCGAGCTCGGTCACGAGTTGCTCGTGCCGGTCGGCGCGCTCGGCGAATGGGCGCGCAAGAACACCAATCGGGTCCGAGAAGCGCGCGCGCGAATCGACGCGGAACGTCACGCTCGACCGATCCTCGGGCGCCTCGAC
>JAFKFE010000429.1 GCA_017308345.1 Alphaproteobacteria bacterium
CTTTCTTCGCTGCCCTATCTGGCAACCGTCGTGGTTCTCGTTCTAATCTCGCGCAACAAGCGGCTGACGATGATGAACACGCCGGCTTCGTTGGGGCAGCCATTCGTTCCGGATCGTTGACAACAACAAAAAGACGGGAAGCTCCAAGGCTTAACTCAGAGAGGTAACACAATGAAAAAACTGCTTATTGCGTTGATGACCACGACCGCGGCCCTGTCGCTGGCTGCGACCGCCGAGGCGGCCGACAAGCTCAAGGCGTGCTGGGTCTATACGGGTCCGATCGGCGACTTCGGCTATTCCTACCAGCACGACCAGGGCCGCCTCGAGGTCGAGAAGGCGTTGGGCGACAAGGTTGAGACCGCCTATCTCGAGAACGTGTCGGAAGGTCCCGACGCGGACCGCGCTTTCGAGCGTCTGGCGCGCGAGAACTGCAAGATCATCTTCGGCACCTCCTTCGGCTTCATGGACGCCGAGGTGAAGGTCGCCAAGAAATTCCCCAAGGTGATGTTCGAGCATGCCACCGGCTTCAAGACCGGCGACAATCTCGGCATCTACAACGCCCGCTTCTATGAAGGCCGCTATGTCCTCGGCCAGATCGCGGCCAAGGAATCGAAGAAGGGCCTTGCCGGCTACATCGTCTCCTTCCCGATCCCGGAAGTGGTGATGGGCATCAACTCCTTCATGCTCGGCGCGCAATCGGTCAATCCCGACTTCAAGGTCAAGATCGTGTGGGTGAACTCCTGGTTCGATCCGGGCAAGGAGGCCGACGCCGCCAAGGCGCTGTTCGACCAGGGCGCCGACATCATCGTGCAGCACACCGATTCCACCGCCGCGCTGCAGGTCGCCGAGGAGCGCAAGCTGCACGGCTTCGGCCAGTCCTCCGACATGATCAAGTTCGCGCCGAACGCGCAGCTCACCTCGCTCACGGACGAATGGGGGCCCTACTACATCAGCCGTGTGCAGGCCGCGCTCGACGGAACCTGGAAGCCGGATAATGTGTGGCTCGGCATCAAGGACGGCGCCGTCAAGCTCGCGCCCTTCACCAACATGCCCGACGATGTGAAGGCGATGGCGGAGGCGACCGAGAAGAAGATCGCCGACGGCTGGAACCCCTTCACCGGACCGGTTTCCAAGCAGGACGGCTCGCCCTGGCTGAAGGACGGCGAGGTCGCTGACGACGGCACGCTGCTCGGCATGAATTTCTACGTCAAGGGCGTCGACGACAAGCTGCCGCAGTAAGCGGCAAGCTTCTGATATCAAAAAGGAAAGGGCGCCTTTCGGCGCCCTTTTTTTATTTGGAGTTCCCTTCGCAGTCGAGGACGGTCAGACTGCTGACCCGTAAAGGTCGTAGGCGTCCGCCCGGTCGATCTTGACCGTGACGATCTCACCGGCGCGCAGCGGCCGCCGCGACTGGATGTGCACCGAGCCATCGATCTCCGGCGCGTCATATTTGGTGCGGCCCTTGGCCGATGTGCCGTGTGCCTCGTCGATCAGCACCGGCAGGCGCTTTCCGACTTTCCTGGCCAATTGCGCGGCGGAAATCTTTTGCTGGCGCTGCATGAAGCGGTGCCAGCGCGCTTCCTTGATCTCTTGCGGCACCTGATCGAGACCGAGATCATTCGAGCGCGCGCCCTTGACCGGCTCGTATTTGAAGCAGCCGGCGCGGTCGATCCTGGCTTCGTCCAGCCAGTCGAGCAGCATCTGGAAATCGTCTTCGGTCTCGCCAGGGAAGCCGACGATGAAGGTCGAGCGGATGGCGAGATCCGGGCAGGTCTCGCGCCAGCCGCGAATGCGGTCCAGCGTCTTTTCGCCATGCGCCGGGCGCCGCATGTTCTTCAGCACCTGCGGCGAGGCATGCTGGAAGGGGATGTCGAGATAGGGAAGGATCTTGCCTTCCGCCATCAGCGGAATGACGTCGGCGACATGCGGATAGGGGTACACATAATGCATGCGTATCCAGATGCCGAGCTTGCCGAGTTCCTCCGCGAGATCGAGGAATTTCGCCCGCACCTCGCGGTCGCCGAACGTCGACGTCTGGTACTTGATGTCAATGCCGTAGGCGCTGGTGTCCTGCGAGATGACGAGGATCTCCTTGACGCCGGCCTTGGCGAGTTTTTCCGCCTCGCGCAGCACATCCGCCGCCGGACGCGAGACGAGATCACCGCGCAGCGCCGGGATGATGCAGAAGGTGCAGCGGTTGTTGCAGCCCTCGGATATCTTCAGATAGGCGTAGTGGCGCGGCGTCAGCTTCACGCCCTGCGGCGGTAGCAGGTCGACATAGGGATCGTGGCTTGGAGGTGCGGCCTCATGCACCGCGGCCATCACGCTCTCATAGGCTTGCGGGCCGGTGATCGCCAGCACGTTGGGATGTTTTTCGCGGATGACTTCCGGCTCGGCGCCGAGGCAGCCGGTGACGATGACGCGCCCGTTTTCCGAAAGCGCTGAGCCGATGGCGTTGAGCGACTCGTCGCGGGCGGAATCGAGAAATCCGCAGGTGTTGACGACGACGAGGTCGGCGCCGTCATGCTTGCGCGCGATCTCATAGCCCTCGGCGCGCAGCCGCGTGATGATGCGCTCGGAATCGACGAGCGCTTTCGGGCATCCAAGACTGACGAAACTGACGCGTGGGGCGGACATAGACGTATTTTCCAAGAGATGAGGGTGAGAGCGAGGCCCACAAGTACGCTGGCTTTGAAGATCGATCTCAGGCGCGTGGCCTTCGGCCAATTCGCGCGGCGCAATAGCATGCTTCCGCCCAGAAGCAAACCTGCCCGGCGCCCGGACAGGAAGCGATCTTATGGCTGCTGCGCTGACGGCGCGTCAGTGGTGGTCCGGGCCGAACCATGGCGCCAGGAAAGCGAAACGGTCTGGAAACTGCTGCACGGCGCCTCCGAGCAGCATGTTGATCGCCACGTACAAGATGATCAGCAGGCCGATATAAGCGATCCAACGGTACCTGTGCAGGAGGCGCGCGACAAAGGAGGCGGCAAAACCCATCAGGGCGATGGACAAAGCCAGGCCGATGATCAGCACGGTGGGATGTTTCATGGCGGCGCCGGCGACGGCGAGCACGTTGTCGAGCGACATCGAGACGTCGGCGATGACGATCTGCCAGGCAGCCTGCGAGAAGGTCTTGCGAGGTGCCGCGCCGGCGATCTTGCCATCCTTGTTGTAGTCGCCGTTCGACAGCGCCTCGGTCGCGTCACGCTCGTCCTCATGGCTGACGCGCAGTTCGCGCCACATCTTCCAGCATACCCACAGAAGCAGAAGTCCCCCGGCGATGAGCAGCATCGGGCCGATGCCCAGCAGCCGCTGCGTGACGAGGGCAAAGAGGATGCGCAGGACGGTGGCCGCTGCGATGCCGACAAGGATGGCGCGCTTGCGCTGGTCGGCAGGAAGGCCGGCGGCCGCGAGGCCGATCACGATTGCGTTGTCACCGGCAAGCGCGAGATCGATTGCGACGACCTGGAAGAGAGCGGAGAGGCCTGCGGCAGTGAATATCTCCATGGACTATGAATCCTTGCCTGAAATGTGGGTCGCCCTCATGCGGTCGGCCCTAAAGGCATGGTCCATCGGCGTCAAGACGGAGGTTTTCGTATCACTGGAAAGCAGCGCCGCGGGCGCAAGAACTCGGGAATCTCGGAGGACCGCTGGCAACACCGGTCAGGCCGAAGACTAGTCGTAGAGATTGTATCTGGCCCAGTCGGATTCCGGGATTTCATCGCCGATCTTGTAGCGGAACTGCAGCACCTGCATGTGATCCGGCGCGGTCTGGCATTTGAATTTCAGCCGGTACCATTGGCCCTTGCTGCGGAAGGCGGCGCCTGAGCTCTTGATGGCGTCGGCGCTCATCTGCGGCGTGGCGAAGGCGTAGGCCACCACCCGGTCGGCCTTGTAATTGTGATCGTCGTGACTGATCCGGTCGAGCACTTCGGCGTCGCACCGCTGCTCGAGACGGGTCTGCGGGTCGAGTTTCAACAAGCCGGCGCGTAGCGCATTGTCCATCGCCTTGGCCGGCAAGACCAGCGTCAGCGACGCCAGAACCATCAGGCAGAGCTTTTTCATGGGCGCGACAAGCAGCATATTTTGTCCGAGAAATCAAATAAACGCTGTTTTACCGGTGGTTGGCCGCAAGGGCGCGGCGGCGCCACTGGAGTCGTGAGCGAATTCGGCGCCGGGCAACCACTGATGGCCGCGATTTACAGAATCGCTAATAAGCCTGGAATGTCCATGCGCTTGTCAGGGTCAGCAGCCAAGGTTGCTCATTGCCGTCAAATTCGGCGCATTGCCAAAAGCTACGGTTTTGTCAGGTAGGCTGGAGGAAGTTACTGGCGGAGGGAGTGGGATTCGAACCCACGGTGAACTTGCGCCCACGCCGGTTTTCAAGACCGGTGCCTTAAACCGCTCGGCCATCCCTCCATCGTGATCTTCCACGAGGCGCCCCGTCCTGCCGACCGCAAAGCCTGCCGGCGGGAACTCGAGCGCCCCATGCTCTAGTGCGCCGTGCAAAGATCTGTCAATCGCGCGAACGGCTCAATCGTGTTCGCGGGAGCCGGGACAGCGGCGGAAAGCTGGTCTCGATACGCCAGCAAGACCCATGGGAGACTTACGGTTCGCAAATCCTGGCGGTTGGCTGCGGCCTCCGGGGAGCCCGCTTGCGCGGCATTTCCCTTTGATCAGGACAGTCGGGCCAGATGGGCCGCGGCGAGGTCGAGCCCCTCGCGATTGATCGAATGGCCAAGGCCGGGCAGGAGGCTCAAGGAAATGTCGGCGCCGGCGGCGGAAAGACGTTCGTGCGCGCTCCGCGCCTCGGCCACCGGGATCACCGGGTCGGCGGTGCCGTGCAGCAGCAGAATCCTCGTCCGGGGCGAAGGGGCAAGCGGATCCGGCGTCGCGAGACGGCCGGAGAAGCCGACCACGGCGCCAGGCATCCAACGACCGGAGGCGATCGCATCCAGCGCCATGATGGTGCCCTGCGAGAAGCCCACCAGCGCAACGCGCTCGGGGCGGCTGCTCAGGCCGTGTCGGTCGATCAGCGCGGACAGGACGGCGTCGAACGCCGGCCGCGCGGCGGCGATGCGTCCGGCCCGGCTGGCCTCCGTGACGCCCGAGATCGAGAACCACTGCCGCCCCGGCCCGCCCTGATCGAATGGCCCGGGACCGTCGGGCGCTTCGAAGGCGGCACCGGGCAGGAAAGGCGCGAGGTGGTCCGCCAGCGGCGCCAGGTCGGCGCCCCGGCTGCCGACGCCATGCAGCAATATGACCAGGGAGACGGCCATCACGCTGCCTCTTCCAGGCGGCGGGCCACCGGATCGAGCCCCGGCAGGTCGGGCCCAAGGGGCACGATGCCGGTCGGGTTCAGCCGTTTGATCGAATAGTAGCCGCGCTTGATGTGGTCGATGCTGACCGTCCCGCGCACCCCCGGCACGTCAAGCACACGGGCCAGGTAGGCCGACAGCGCCGGGTAGTCCGCGATGCGGCGAAGATTGGTCTTGAACAAGCCATGATAGGCGGCATCGAAGCGAACCAACGTCACGAACAAGCGGATGTCCGCCTCGGTGAAGGCTTTCCCCATCAGCCACGGTCCGGCCGCCGACAGCCGTGCCTCCAGTTCGTCCAGTTGCGCGAACACGTCTAGGCGATCTGGGTCGTGGCGAAGCCTGCGCGATAGACGCCGTTGTTCAGCCGCCGATAGATCAGGTCGTTCAGCGTGTCGATCCCCGCCCGCAACGGCTCGGGATAGAGATCGGGGCCCGAGGCAAGGCTGCCGAAACCCGAGTTGAACATGCGCAATATCTCGGCGGATTCATTGTTCACGATGGTGCCGCGCTGCTTGTCCCACAGCACCGGCACCGTGGCCCGGCCCGAGACATGCGGATCGGCCCTGGTGTAGATCTCATGCAGCCATGTGGCCCCGTTCACCGGGTCCGGCGAGGCAAAACGCCAGCCCTGCGCGCCGAGCTCGGGCTCGACGATCGACAGCGACACCACATCCTCCAGCCCCTTCAGCTTGCGCGCGATCAGGGTGCGCGAAGCCCAGGGGCAGATCAGGGCGACATAAAGGTGGTAGCGCCCTGGCTCGGCCTTGAAACCGTCCGTTCCGCTCGGGCCCGCGCTGCCGTCCGGCGTGACCCAGTTGCGGAAGGTCGAGGTCTGGCGCACGAAGCCGCCCTTGGCATCGGTCGCCTGGACGGGTTGCCAGTCCTCGGTCCATTTTCCATCGATAAGCATTCGGATTCTCCTTGCGATGACCGGGTGGGCGATGACCGGGTGGGCGATGACCGGGTGGCCGGACGCCGAGCAGCCGTGATCAGAACGGGCTGGCGGCCAGCGCGAGCGGCCCGTCGCCGAGCAGGGCCAGCGTCAGCAGCGCGACGATCCAGAAGGCGGGATACTCCCAGCCGCCATTGGGGTTGTTGAACCAGAAGCCCGCCTTGCCGTGAACCTTGGCGATCGTGCCGGCGAGAACCGGGATCAGGATGACGGCGAAGACGCGCGGCCAGATGCCCAGGAGCAGAGCGAAGGCGCCCACGAGTTCCCAGGCGATCGTCACGTAGGCGAACCAGCCGGGCAGTCCGAGCGACTTGAAGAAGCCGGCCGTGCCGGCGGGCTTGAACACGAAAAGCTTCAGCCCGACATGGGCGAAGAACAGCGCGGCCAGAGCCAGCCGCAAGAGAAGAACGCCCCATGGGGCGGTTACGGGGTCGATCATGATCCTGATCCTTTAGGTTTAGCCCGGCGGAACGCCGCGTCCTGGTTGGATGCCTGGCGCCGGTTTTCCGGCGCGCAGGTCAGTGGAAGATGAAGCTGCGCATCGACACCGAGGCGATGTCGATGGAGTTGTTCATGAAGGTCAGCTGATCCTTTTCGTCGGTCACGCCGGCGGCCGTCAGGGCCGGGAGATAGTGGTCGGGCGTCGGCTGGGCCATGGCGAACAGGCTGCCCATGCGCTGCCGGTCGGCCAGCGCCGCGAAGTCACGCGCCGCGAGCCGGTCGGCAAAGAAGCTGTCGAACTCGACGGCCCAGTCATAGGGCTTGCCGCCCCAACGCATGGTGCGCAGGTTGTGCACCACGTTGCCGGAGCCCAGGATCAGCACGCCCTTGTTGCGCAGCTCGGCCAGGTCCTTGCCGATCCGCAGATGCCAGTCCAGATCCTTCGACATGTCGATCGAGAGCTGAAAAACGGGCACATTGGCCTCGGGATAGAGCTTCGTCAGCACCGACCAGGCGCCGTGGTCCAGCCCCCAGGTGTCGTCGGCCTCGGCGTGATGGCTGGCGAGCAGGCTGACCACTTCCCGCGCGAGTTCCGGGGATCCCGGGGCCGGGTATTGCGCGGCATGGAGTTCCGGCGGGAAGCCGTAGAAATCATGGATCGTGCGTGGCACGGCCGAGACATCGACCAGCGTCGTGCCTCGCGTCATCCAGTGAGCCGAGACCACCAGGATCGCCTGCGGCCGCGGCAGCGCCTTGCCCAACTCGCCCCAGGAACGGGAATAGGCATTGTCCTCGATCGCGTTCATCGGCGAGCCATGGCCGAGGAACACCACCGGCATCCGGTCCGACGCCTTCAGCCGGCTCTTCAGATCCTGCATCGATGCGGCAAGACTCATCTCCATCTCCTTCGCAATGTCTGGCGGCGCCTTCCAGCACCTGTCGACAGCAATATGTCCCCGGAGATTTGAGAATAAAATGACGTATGTTATGAATGAGTGAGAACGAAATGTTCTCAATATGACGAGGCGACATGGACTTTCTCGATTGTTTGCGGGCTTTCGTGGCTACCGCTCAGGCCGGTTCGTTCAGCCAGGCGGCCGAACGCCTGGGCATATCCAACAGGCTGACATCCAAATATGTGGCCGCGCTGGAGGAGCGCCTTGGCGTGAGGCTTCTGCAGCGCACGACCCGGCGCGTCGGCATCACGCCGGAGGGCGAGGACCTGCTGCGGCGGGCCCCGGCGCTGATCGACGACATGGACGACCTGCTTGCGAGCTTCAGCGAGGAGGGAAGGGGGTTGTCTGGAAGCCTGCGGGTATCGGCGCCGGTGACCTTCGGTCAGACGCACGTGCAGGCGCTCTTGCGTGGCTTTGCCATGAACCATCCCGATCTGGTGATCGTCCTGCAACTGGACGATGCCTATATCGACCTTGCCGCGCGGGGGGTGGACGTCGCGTTCCGGATCGGCGAGTCGAACCAGAGGTCGCTGATCACCCGCAAGCTCGGCACGATCTCGAGCATCATGCTCGCTTCCACGGATTACATTGCTCGTCGAGGATCTCCCGAAAGCCCCGAGGATCTGTTGCGGCACGACTGCATCGTGGACACAAACCGCCGCGATGCGATGCACTGGCCGCTGGAAATCGACGGACGGACCGAGGAATTCCCGGTTCATGCCCGGTTCATGGTGAATTCCGCGCAAGTGGCGTTGGACCTGGCCCGCGAGGGGCTGGGTATCTCGTTTTGTCCGCGATTCGTGA
>JAFKFE010000430.1 GCA_017308345.1 Alphaproteobacteria bacterium
TCTCGCCCAGGCCCGCGATCGCCTCGAGCGTCTCGGGCGCCTGCTCGAGAATCGCGTCATAGATGTCGGCCGCGGTCTGCACGTCGCCGGCCGCGCGCGCCTCGGCCGCCGCGGCGAGCGCGTCCGCGATCTGCGGCGCGCCGCCGCCCTTGCCGCCGACCTTCTGGATGAACTGGGCGATCTGGCTTTCGGGGATCGCGCCCATGAAGCCGTCCACGGGCTGGCCGTCCTTGAAGGCGATGACCGCGGGGATCGACTGGATGCCGAGCTGGCCGGCGATCGAGGGATGGTCGTCGATGTTCATCTTGACCAGCTTGACCTTGCCGCCGGCCGCCTGCACCGCCTTTTCGAGCTGCGGCGTCAGCTGCTTGCAAGGCCCGCACCATGGCGCCCAGAAGTCGACCAACACCGGCTGGCGGCGCGATTCCTGGATGACGTCGGCGGCGAAGGCGGCTGTCGTGGTGTCCTTGATCAGGTCGGCGGCCGCCGGCGCCTCGCCCAGCGAGACCTTGGCGCGGTCGCCGCCGCCATATTGCACCGTCTGGGCATACTGGCCGCCATTGCCGCCAAACGAGCCGCTGTACGGATTGTTGTCACTCATCGTGTCGCCCTTTCGGTCGCGCTCTCGGGCGTCGGCGCCCCGCGCGTCATTATCGGATTTCGCAAACCGCCCTCCATGTGGCGATCAAGGCCTGACTTTCAAGATTATGAGACTTTCAAGATAACAGGATCGTGGCCGGTTGCCTCGACGAATCTGATCAGATCGGCGGCGGCGATCGAGGTCGTCGCCTCATTGGTCAGCGGATGGCCGTTGATGACGTCGTGGCTCATCAATTCCTGGTCGAGCACCACCTTGACCTTCCCTTCCGTGTCGTTGATCAGGCCGAACACCGTGACCGCCCCGGGGATGACGCCGAGCAGCTCCATCAGCATCTCGGGCCTGCCGAAGGACACCCGGCTGGCGGCGCCGATGAGGTGGTGGATCTGCTTCAGGTCGACCACGGCCTCCTCGCCGACGGTGACGAGGAAATAATTGTCCTTCTTGTCCTTGAGGAACAGGTTCTTGGTATGGCCGCCATGGATCTCGCCGCGCAGGGCCTGCGAATCGGCGACCGTGAACAGGGGCGGATGCCGCACCGTCGAGACGGCGATGCCGAGATCGGCAAGGAATGCATTGAGCTCGGCTTCGGTCTTCGGCATCGGTCCTCGCATCGTCCGGCAGGGTCATGCCGTTTACGGCCAATGGTGCCGCCGGGGCAAGGCCGCCGCAGCGATTCCGGGAAAGCGCGCGGCGGTTTTCCGTTGGGAGTTGCAGGCGAACAAGAGCGCAATTTCAGAAGGTGCATGGCGGTTTTCCGCGCGGAGCTGCGATCGGCTCCGTTTCGGGCCGCCCCATCCCATGCTTCCGAAGCGAAGTTCGCCGCCGGAAGAACCAGCTCCAAAAAGACCGTCATTTCCCTGTTGCAATCGCCGCGCTCTTCGGCCATATAGGCCCGGCTTGCGGCCCAAGGCCGCGCGAGCGGGTGTAGCTCAGGGGTAGAGCACAACCTTGCCAAGGTTGGGGTCGGGCGTTCGAATCGCCTCACCCGCTCCAAGTAACCTCACCGAAAAGGCCGCGGAATTCCGCGGCCTTTCGTGTTTTCAGGCGGTTGAAATCGCTCAGAGATAAACCGGCCCGAAAGAGCCGGGTCACAGTAGGGTCACCAGTTGACGGATTCGACCCAGCGTGAGAATCGCCGTGTCGCAGGGTGGGGGCTTTGTCACCTATTTTCGCCTCTCACCAAACGGCACAATGATCCCACTAGTGAGATTTTCGTCATCGTCCTCCCAACGCTTCACCGAGGGTCTAAGTCTTACGAGGTTAGCAGGGGCAGCATCAAAGAAGTCCGTGGGAAGCCCCGTGAGTGAACACAGATCCTGGGCCGACAGGCCCGTTTCTCGCAGCAGTTCTCCGCGAGAGATGAAGTCATCTTCGACTAGCATTTCGATGGAACTACGCAAGTTCTGTGGCTGTTCGACGGTAATGATATCGTCCAGTGGCTCTCGGGCACGCCATTTTCGATAGCTGTAATACTGCCATAGGCGTCGCTCGTAATGCTCAGAGATAGATCCCAAGTGCCCAAGACGCTTTATCATGGCTCCGACAGATACCTTCCACTTCGACTTGAGAGCTACTAGGGCTTCAAGTGAGTGCGAATAGACCTCATCTCCAAACGTCTCGGCAGGTAGAAGGAATGCGCCCGCAAACGCCATGGCCTGCTCCTCGATGAGCCGGAAGTCGCGCTTGAGGTCCTCGGGGCCTACATATCGGTGGAGGACTACATGGGCCATCTCATGGGCGGCATCTAGCCGCCTTCGCACGGCGACATTCTTGTCCTGAGCGACGAGCATATAGGGCCGTCCCGTCGCCAGGGACCACCATGATACGCCATCGAGCTTGACCGATCCGATCTCGTCCTCGGCGACAACTATGCCCGCATTCTCAATAACCAGGAGCAGGTCCTCAATGGGGCCGTCGCCCAAATCCCAGTGATCGCGCAAGGCGGCGGCATAGAAGTCAAAATCTTCCCGCCGGAGGGTTCGATAATCCCGGCCTTCCAAAAGGTCCGGCACGTCGACCTCTGGCAGATCGACATACTGCGAAAGGGTTTCCTCGATCGCCTCCACGAAGCCGAGGCGAGCCCGCGCCTTATTCCGCATGAGCTCCAGCTCACTGACGAGGGAGCGGTAGAAGACGGCCGTGCCCTCTTGCTGAACAAGCGGCTTAAAAAACCACCCCATGTCAACCTGCAGGACCTCGGCAAGCCGAGGCAGGATGGCTGGGTCAGGCCGCTGGGGACTGGCTATGCTTTCGTACTTGGATACCGTCGCAGGTGACCTGTTGATAAGATCAGCAAGTTCCGTCTGCCGGAGGGCTCTCGCCTCTCGCGCCATGGTCAGTCGACCCGGTACGAATCCCTCAACACCTGCTGGCATTCTCGTTCCTCACTCAAAAGCAGCCGCCGGCACGACGCGCGCCGACGCCAGACGCTCATTCGCCCGGCGGGCGCTTGAGCTGCTTCTTGAGCTTCGGCTGCTTGCGCTCAACCTTCTTACGCATGGGCCTGCGTTCGACGGCCACTCTTTCCTGCAAAAGCCCGATCAGCCTTTCGAGCGAGCATCGAAAGTAGGTATGGCGGAGATTGGGCGATGGCACCATGAAGCCGAGATATAGAGGGCTGTCCGGCACATGGACAGAGGGCTCCGCTACCACAAACGCACCAAGAGCTCCGTCTGGGATGACCTCGACCACCTCGGACTTGGCCGAAAGCAGAGAGCCTTGTGGGTTAACGGGTTCGTTGCGCGCAACGTGATCGAAGACATAGTTGCCGTGACTGCGCAGCCGACGCGGCCCGTAAGCGGTTGCCCGCTGCACGATGCCGAGCGTTAGCGAGAATGCGCCGAGGCGAATAACTGGATAGTTCCACGAGGGCGGACTCGTGGTTCCCGTGACGACGGCGTAGCCGGCTTCCGCTGCAGCTATCCGGAACGCGCGGTCCAGATGGAGCCTGCGAAGATTGCCTCGTGCAGATACGGCGGGCCCGTCACCGCGCGCAGCAGGTACGAGTTTCGCCGCATCGGAGAACGCCGTCGCCATCCGCTCGGAAATCGACTTGAAGAACGCCAGCAGCCTCGCGGCGTCGGCACGCCTG
Source organism: Alphaproteobacteria bacterium (assembly GCA_017308345.1). Classification (GTDB taxonomy): domain Bacteria; phylum Pseudomonadota; class Alphaproteobacteria; order Rhizobiales; family Rhizobiaceae; genus Mesorhizobium. Next base: position 3,693 of record JAFKFE010000430.1, read on the forward strand.
AGGAGCAGTTCAAGCGGGTCATGTCTCTTGCGCTTCGCCACAGGTTTGTCCCTTTCGTCAAAATGACAGGATAGATGATATTTTTCGCAAGGATGATTCGCAAGGACTTTATTCGGGCGCTAGTAAGAAGCCGGAAACGGGTGGTTACGAAACATCATACGTCGGGGATATCAGCGACTATCGGAAGTATGCTGGGCTGGCGCTCCTCCACAAAGTACTTACCCCAACCGCGCCCGCGTCGTCCTCGGCGTCGCCAGCAGGAGGCTGGTCTCGCTGCCCGTTATGCCGGGGATCAGCCTTATCCGCCGCAGCACGGCGTCGAAGTCCGTCAGCGAAGCGGTGCCGAGCTCCACGACAAGGTCCCAGCGGCCGTTGGTGGTGTGGATGGTCGAAACCTCGGGAAAGCCGCCGAGCGCGCGGATGACGCGGTCGGCGGCGTGGCCTTCGATCTCGATCGTCATCATGCCGCGTATCTTCTGATCGACCGCGTCGGCGCGCAGCACCACCGTGTAGCCGATGATCTCGCCCGATTTCTCCAGCCGCTCCATGCGCGACCGGACCGTGGCGCGCGACACGCCGAGATCGACGGCGAGGTCGGAGACGCTGCGCCGCGCATCATGCCTCAACAACGTCACCAGTTTCTCGTCCAGAGCGTCCATGCCTGTCCATTTCGGTCAAACGACCTGCGCAATATGATAGAATAGTCTTCTCAAAATGCCAATTTTCGCTGTTCAAACCGCCAGCGTCCGATGATCCAATGCCACGATATTCACAAGGGCTGGAAGAATCATGCGCTGCAGGATCGTCGGCGCGCCGGTGCAGGACGGCGCGGGCAGGATGGGATGCGAAATGGGGCCGAGCGCGCTGCGCACGGCGGGCCTGGTCTCGGTGCTGGCCGAGCTTGGCCATGAGGTCGAGGACTGGGGCGCGGTCGAGAAGGCCGTGGCGCGGCCGGTGATCCACGGCAACCTGGCGCTGAAGGCGCTGCCGGAGATTTCAGCCTGGACGGCGGCGATTGCCGAGACAGCCTACGCGGCTGCCGGGGACGCCATGCCGATCTTCCTCGGCGGCGACCATTCCATCTCCGCCGGCACGGTCTCGGGCGTGGCGCGCCGCGCCGCCGAGCGCCGCCGGCCGCTCTTCGTGCTGTGGCTCGACGCGCATCCCGATTTCCATACGCTCGACACCACCACCAGCGGCAACCTGCATGGCGTGCCGCTCGCCTATGCCAGCGGACAGGCGGGTTTCCAGGGTTATTTCCCGGATCTGCCGCAAGCCGTCGACCCGGCCCGCGTCTGCGCCATCGGCTTGCGCAGCGTCGACCCGGCCGAGCGCCGGGCGCTGACGCAAGCGGGCGTCACGGTGCACGACATGCGCGCCATCGACGAGCACGGCATCGCGCCCTTGCTGCGCGCGTTTCTCGCCCGCGTCGAGAAGGAGAACGGCTTGCTTCATGTCAGCTTCGACGTCGATTTCCTCGACCCGTCGATCGCGCCGGCCGTCGGCACCACCGTGCCCGGCGGCGCCACCTTCCGCGAGGCGCATCTGGTGATGGAGATGCTGTCCGACTCAGGCCTGGTTTCGAGCCTCGACCTGGTCGAATTGAACCCGTTCCTCGACGAGCGCGGCCGCACCGCGACCCTGATGGTCGACCTCACGGCCAGCCTGATGGGCCGCCGCATCATGGACCGCCCGACCCGCAGCCACTCCGGAAGCCTCTGATCATGACCCAGCCGTCCCGCCTTGCCATCGTCCCCTTCGTCAGCGTCGACCGCATGATGAAGCTGGTGCTCGCCATCGGCGTCGAGCGCTTCCTGACCGAGCTCGCCGCCTATATCGAGGAGGATTTCCGCCGCTGGGAGCTGTTCGACAAGACGCCGCGCATCGCCTCGCACAGCCATGACGGCGTCATCGAGCTGATGCCGACCAGCGACGGCAAGA
>JAFKFE010000431.1:0-10856 GCA_017308345.1 Alphaproteobacteria bacterium
GGTGCTGGACAGCCGCCAGGACGCGGCGCTCCAGGCCGACATGGTCGACCAGGCGATCGCGCTCGGCGTGCAGGGCATCATCATCCAGCACGGCCTGACGGAATCGATGAAGGACGCCGCCCAGCGCGCGGTCGACGCCGGCATCAAGGTCGTCGCCTTCGACGTCAATGTCGAGAACCCGAAGATCCCGCAGATCGAGCAGTCGGACAAGGATCTGGCCAAGCTCGCGCTCGAGCAGGCGGTCAAGGACAATGGCGAGAGCTGGAAGGCCGGCTATGTCTATGTCGCCGGCATCGCCCCGCTCGACCGCCGCAATGAGACCTGGGTGGACGTGAAGAAGAAATATTCGGGCATCAACGAGGTCGCGATGTTCGGCACGCTCGACAATCCGATCGCCAACTCCGTCGCCAACCAGGCGCGCTCGGTGCTGCAGGCGCATCCCGACATCAAGGTGATGTTCGCGCCTTATGACGAGTTCGCCAAGGGCGTGAAGATCGCCGTCGACGAGGCCGGCCTGAACAAGGACATCAAGATCTATTCGGCCGACATCTCGACCTCGGACATCGCGGCGATGCGCGAGCCGGACAGCGCCTGGGCCGCCACCGCCGCCACCAACCCGGCCGTCGTCGGCCAGGTCTCGGTGCGCGCGCTGGCGCAGTTGCTCGCCGGCGAGGATCCCGGCCACAACGTCATCGTGCCGCCGACGCTGATCACCCAGAAGGAGCTTCTCGACAAGGACATCAAGAACATGGAAGACCTGTCGGCCAAGCTGCCGCAGTTCGCCCATGCCGATGTCGCGATGCCTGCCTGGATGCCGAACCCGAACGCCAAGTAAGGTCCAGGCAGTCGCAAATGAAGAGAGCGGTCCAACGGGCCGCTCTCTGTCTTTTCCGGGGGACCGTTGCGGCCTCATCGCTGCCAGAAAGGCAGTTTGGCGATCTCCGCCTCGACCTCTTTCCTCGTCAGTCCGATGTCGTCGATCAGATGCGGATTGTCCGTCGCGATCCGCTTGAGCTCGAAGCGAAAATAAGCCTGCTCGCGGCGCAACGCGATGAGTCTGCGCAGGGCCGCGAGGCTGTAGCGCCGCCGGCCTTTGATCTCGGCTGGGTGCGCCGCCAAAGGTGCGCAAGTCGCAAGAATATCGTTCATGGCAACCTCCATGCGGTAGAGGGGTTGGAAACCCGTGACCTGATTGAGATTGCAGTGTGCCGCGGGCGGCCGGCGGCGTAATTAAGCCCTCCCAAATAGTTCTCAAAACTTCCAAATCGGCTAGCGCGTTCCACCGTTTCGTGGAAACGGAAAACCGCTCTATCCCTTTGTTTTTGCGCAATTCCGGACGGAAGGTTACGGCGAAGACGCCGAACTTAACCGCTCACACTTTTCCTGGAATTGCTCTATAGAACGCCGCATGCAGGGATCACGCTTCGCCTTCGGACCATTCGTGCTTGATCCGGGCGCGGGCACGCTGCTGCGGGACGATGTTCCTATTGCCGCCGGTCATCGTGGGCTGAAGCTGCTCGAGGCGCTTGTCGCACGCCCGGGTGAAATCCTCGCCAAGGCCGAGCTCATGGACGCGGCATGGCCGGGCACGGCCGTCGAGGAAGGCAATCTCACCGTCCAGATCGCGCAGCTCAGGAAGCTGCTCGGGCCGGCGGCCGGCGGTGGCGAGTGGATCGCGACGGTGCCGCGCGTCGGCTATCGCTTCACCGGTATCGTCGAACGGCCAGATGCCACGCGCAAACCCTTGCCGCTGCCCGACAAGCCGTCGATCGCCGTTCTGCCCTTCGTCAATCTGAGCAACGATCCCAAGCAGGACGCTTTCGCCGATGGCCTGACCGAGGACCTGATCACCGATCTCTCCCGGATCCCGGGCCTGTTCGTCATCGCCCGCAACTCGGTGTTTGCCTATAAGGGCAAGGCCATGGACGTGCGCGCCATCGCAGGCGAACTTGGCGTGCGTTATCTGCTTGAGGGCAGCGCCAGGCGCGCCGCGGGGCGCGTGCGCATCAACGCCCAGCTTATCGATGCGCTGAGCGGCGAGCATCTGTGGGCGGAGCGTTTCGATCGCGGCCTGGAAGACATCTTCGCCGTTCAAGATGAGGCGACCGCCAAGATCGTCGAGGCGTTGCTCGGCCGACTGCGCGCGCCGCCGGAGCGCAACCGGCCGAAGAACCTCGAAGCCTACGATCTCGTCGTGCGGGCGCGCAAGATGTTCGACGAGTCGCCGCAGATGGCACGCGAGGCGCATCTGATGCTGACGCGCGCGATCTCGCTCGATCCCGACTACGCCGAGGCCTATCGCTGGCTCGCCATGAACCACTGGATGGGATGGGTGCATTGGGGTGAGCCGTTCGAGCCCGCCCGCACCATCTCCCTTGAACTGGCGCGCAAGGCCGTGGCGATCGATCCCAACGACGCCGGTTGCCGCTGGGTCCTGGCGAACCTTCTTGCCTATGAACGCGATTTCGAGCAGTCCGAGGCGGAATTCGCCAAGGCGATCGAGCTCGATCCGAACGAGGCCGATATCTGGGCGACCCTGTCGGACATCGAGGTGCTGGCCGGGCAGGTGGACTTGAGTCTCGAACACATCCGCAAGGCGTTCCGGCTGAACCCATTTCCGCCGAGTTGGTATTATCTCACGCTCGGCCAGGCGCAGTATGCGGCCCGCGACTACGAAGCGGCTGTCGGGACGCTGCGCCGCGACGAGACCTATCGCACCAGCTCGCGCCGCTTCCTGGCGGCGGCGCTTGCTCAGCTCGGCCGCCTCGACGAGGCGCGCACGGAGGTTGCGCTGTTCCTCGTCGGCAATCCGCATTTTTCCACGCAGCGCTGGGTCGACACCGAACCGTTCCGCGACGACACGACACTCAGGCATTTCGTCGACGGCTTCCGCAAGGCCGGCCTGCCGGCGTGAAGCCGGAATGATCTCAGCGGCCGGCGCGCGCCAGCCCATGCGCCACCAGCCGGTCGATGACCTCCGGATAGCTGATGCCGCTGGCCGCCATCGCCTTGGCGTACATGCTGATGTCGGTGAAGCCTGGAATGGTGTTGAGCTCGTTGATCAGGAAGCTCATGTCCGGCTTCAGGAAGAAGTCGACGCGGGCCATGCCGTCGCAGCCGAGCGCCCGGAACGCCCTGGCGGCCATGTCCCGCATGGCTTCCTCGACCGCCGGCGGCAGCTCGGCCGGCACGATCAGGGCGGCGCCATTCTCGTCGATATATTTGGCGTTGTAATTGTAGAAACCGTGGCTCTCCGCCGGCACGATCTCGCCCGGTCGCGAGACGAAGAGCTCGCCCGTGGGGCTCTCCAGCACGCTGTACTCGATCTCGCGGCCGCGGACGAATTCCTCCGCCAGCAGCTTGCTGTCGTGCTGGAAGGCTTCCGACAGCGCGTGATCGAATTCCTGGCTGCCATTGACTTTTGCGACGCCGACCGACGAGCCCTGCCGCGCCGGCTTGATGAACAGCGGCAGGCCGACTTGCTCTTCCAATTCGGCAAGCGAAGGCGCGGCGCCTTCATTGATGGTCACCGAGCGTGCGACCGGCACTCCCGCAGCCTTCAACAGCCGCTTGGCGATGTCCTTGTCGAGCGCCGTGGCCGAACCCAATATGCCGCAGCCGGCGAGCGGCACGCGCGCGACCTCGGCCAGGCCCTGCACCGCGCCGTCCTCGCCATGCAGGCCGTGCAGGACCGGAAACAGGATATCGATGGCGGGGAAGTCGTGGGGCGCGCCGTCGGCGGGGACCGCCAGCATCCGTCCATGCCCGCCCGGCACAAGGCAGAGCTGCGTGCCGACCGATGGTGTCGCCAGCGCGCTGTTCTCGAATTGGCTCAGCAGCCACAGTCCTTCGCGCGTGACAAAGATCGGAACGGCATCGTATTTCGCCGGGTCCAGCGCGGCCATGACATTGGCCGCCGAAAGCAGCGACACCTCGTGCTCGGCGGATCGACCGCCGAACAGAACACCGATACGCAGTTTTTTCGCGGGCATCGACAACTCCACCAATGATCAGGGTTGGAGCTCGCATGCGAAACACCAGACATCCCCTTCGATCGCAGTAAGCGGAGGATTGGAGTGGGACTTTGACCGGTTGCAGCAGTTTTTCAGCAGAAGCGCGAAAGGCCCATACCGAACCGCGCCAAAGCGGCCAGCGCATAGTGCGAATATCGTCGGTCGCGGACCTACTCGTTGAAGAGATCCGAATGGGAGCCGGTTCGTGCAAGCTGCAGCTCTCCATTCGCCACGCGATAGATCAAAAGCCAATCCGGTTCGATATGGGCATCGCGATAGCCCTTCCAGTTGCCTTTCAGAGGATGATCCTTGTAGATCGGCGGCAGCTCATGCTCGCCGATCAGCAGACCTAATATATTGCGCAACTTGCCGAGGTCTTTGCCACGCTTCTCCAAACGCTTCACATCCCGGCGGAATTGCCCGGAGCGAACGGGGATCAGCATGTCAGATTTCCAGATCCTTGAACAACTCGTCGGCCGACGCGAAACGCTTGCCCTTGCCCTTCTCCAATTCGGCCAGGGCCTTTCGCGTGGTTGCGTTCGGGACTTTCACCGGAAAGGGAAATTCCTTGTCGGCGGCGACGCGGACCAGCAGCAAGCGAATGGCGTCGGAAACAGACAAGCCCATGGCCGCCAGAGCTTCGGTAGCCTGATCCTTCGTTGCGGTATCGATCCGAGCGCGGACCACCGTATCTGACGCCATGTGATAACTCCTGTAGGCTACAATGTAGCCACAAAGAGCGTCTCTTTCAAGCCGCCCGCCATGCGCTCTATGTGGTCCGGTTCACCGCAGCGCCGCCGCGATGTTGCCGCCGTCCACGGTCGTCACGTCCGCCGTGGTGCGTTCGGCCAGCGCCTGATGCAGGAAGGCCTGCGCCACGTCGTCGGCCGTCACTTCCTGCCCGAGCAGATTGCCGGACATGTATTCCTTCTCCGACACGCCGCGCGCGCCGGAACGGCTGGCGATCATGGCGTCGGTCAGAAGGCCGGAGCGGATACGGTCGGCGTTGACTGCGTTGGAGCGGATGCCATAAGCGCCGTAGTCCAGGGCGTACTGGCGCGACAGGAACAATGTCGCCGCCTTCGGGATGCCGTAGGCGCCGAATTTCGGCCCGGGATTGATCGCCTGCTTCGAGGTGTTGAACAGGAGCACGCCGCCGGTGCCCTGTTCCAGCATGATGCGCACCGCGTTCTGCGCCGCCGACTGGTGGGCGAAGAAGTTGAGCTCGAAGCTCTTGCGCAGCGTGGCGTCGTCGAGCTCGCCGATGCGGCCTTCCCAGGCCGCCCCCGCGTTCGAGACCAGGATGTCGACGCCGCCATAGACGGCGACGGCCCCGTCGAAGGCGGCGCGCATCTCGGCGGGCTTGGTGATGTCGGCGCCGACGCCGATCGAGTTGTTGCCGGCCGCCTTCGCCGCTTCCGCGGCCTTGGCGGGGTCGAGGTCGACGATCACCGCATGCGCGCCGTTGGCGGCGAACAGTTTTGCGGTCGCGGCGCCGATGGCGCCGGCGCCGCCGGTGATCAGCACCACCTGGCCGGTCAGCGGCTTCGGCTTGTTCGAGGCAAGCTTGGCCTGTTCCAGCGACCAGTATTCGAGCGGGAAGAGATCGGCGCCGCGCACCGCCTCGATCCACATCTCGCCGACATCGGAGGCGATTTTCGCGTCCTTCAGCGTGCGGCCATGGCCGAACATGCCGAGGCCTGGCACCAGCGTCAGGCGCGGCATCGGGTCGAGCATGGTGCGCTTGACGTCGTCCAGCGCGTCATTGGTCTCGAAATAGGCAGTGTAATCCTTGACGAAGGCATCGACATGGCTGCGCACCACGGCCTTGTAGTCGCCGAGCTTGTCGGCGTCCGGCGCGGGCACGGCCATCGGTCCGGTCTTGATACGGATCGACAGATCGGGCGTCGACACGCCGCGGCCAGCATAGTCGGCGATCTTGGCGGAATTGATGAAATCGACGATCGCGTCCGAGGTGCGGAAGTCGCTGATCATGCGGTCGAAGCGGCCTTCGCCGCGCGCCACGGCGACGGCGCCGCGCAACATCGGCGCGATGTCGCCAGGCTTCGCCAGCTTCGCGGGAAGCGCCGCCTTGGCCGCCTGGGGCTTGCCGTTCCTGGCGACATACTCCTCGGCGACATTCACGTAGTGGATCATGCGGTCATAGGCCTGCCTGGCATCGTCGCCGAAGGTGAAGATGCCGTGCTTGTCGAGGATCAGACCCTCGACGCTGGGGTCGGCGTCATAGACGTCGGCCGCGACCTTGGCGAGGTCGAAACCGGGCTTGATGTAGGGCACGTAACCCATCTTGTCGCCGAACACGGTCTTGATCAGCGGCTTGCTGTCTTCCTGGTCGACGATGGCCAGGATCGCGGTCGAATGCGTGTGGTCGACGAATTTGTGCGGCAGGAAGGCGTGCAACAGCGTCTCGACCGACGGGTTGGGGGAGGCGGGGTCGATCAGGTTGGAGCGCTGCAGCGCGACCATGTCCTCGTCCGAGAGCTTGTCCAGCGCGCGCGCCTTGAGCAGCGCGCCCATCTTCACCGCCGGCAGGCCCTGCGGCTCGATGACCGCCATGTCCCAGCCGCTGCCCTTGACGCACAGCACGTCCCACTCGTCGCCGACGAGATCGGTGGCCTTGGTCTTGCAGGACGTGTTGCCGCCGCCATGCAGCACCAGCCGCGGCTCACCGCCGAGCAGGCGGGTCGTGTAGACGCGCAACGCCAGGTCGCCGCCGATGCCCTTCCTGGCGTAGTCGGCGACCATCTTCTCCGCGTCGGCGTCGTTCCAAAGGTTCTTCATGTCGATCCGTCCGATACTCGTTTTTTGCTCATGAACAGAAAGCCGCGACGCTTGTGTGACAAGAAGCGGCGGGGGTGTTTTTCTACGAGGCCTTTTGCGCTGCCGCGCCGGCGTGCTTGAGGAGGCGCTCGGCCATATGCGCGCCGATCACCAGATGCGTGCAGAGCCCGCCGGCGATGGCCGCCAGCAGCGGCTCGAACTTCGTATCTTCCTGCACCACCATCAGCCGCTTGCCGATGGCGCGCAGCGAGGCGAGCGCGGCGGAGATGACGCGCCGGTTGTAGCTGCAGTCGAGCACCTCGCCCCTGGCGTCGATGATCTGCCCGGCGATGACGCCGGCGGCGCCCTGGCCGCGCAGCGCTTCCATCTCGGCCGGTGTCAGCGCGCCGCATTTCACCAGATGGCTGTCGGCATCGACCGCGCCGACGGAGTAGAGCGCGAGATCGCAGTCGGCGATGCCGGCCAACTGGTCGCGGATCACCGGCTCCGCGCGCAGGCCTCGCGCCAGTTCCTCCGTCGACAGCACCAGCGGCGCGTAGAAATTCAGGCCCTTGGCGTTGAGTCGCCGGGCGATCTCCATCGTGCATTGGTCGGGCCGGTAGGAATAGGGCGCGCCGAGATTGCCGCAGAGCTGCACCACGGTGACGTCCTGCAGGTCGGCGTAGGACATGATGTCGGCGATGGTGTAGACGGTGCGGCCCCAGGCGACGCCGATGCGGTCGCCTTTTTTCACCAGTTCGAGAAAGACGCTCGCCGCCAGCACCGCGATGTCGGCCGAGGGATCGGCGAGATAGGCGTTTTCCGGCGCGATCCAGACGGCGTCGAGCCCGAAGGCGTCTTCAACCTTGCGCGCCATGACGTCGTCGGTGAAAAGCTGCGTCGAGGTCGAGATGTTGACGATGCCGGTCTCGCGCGCCTTGCGCAGATACATGGCGACCGAAGCGCGTGAAATGTTGAGCTGGCTCGCCACTTCGTCCTGGCGCAGGCCATGGGCATAGTAAAGCCAGGCGGCCTTGTGGATGAGCTGTTCTGCCGGTCTGATCGCCATGCCGCCTCCTCGGCTGACATTAGTCACGGCTCTCGACAAAAGTCAAACCTGGGTTGGCGGAGGCGTTTGCCCGTCGGCGCGGCTCGACATGGATCGCCTTTCTGTCAAGCGGTCGGATCATAGCATTTTCAGCCATTCGGAGGGATAGCGCGACAGCGGACCAGAGTTTAGAAGGTTCGAAAAAGAACTTTAGGGAGAACGGGATGGCCAATCCCTACGAACAGGATCTCGACAGGAACGCCGCCAACCACCAGCCGCTGACGCCGCTCACTTATCTTGAGCGTACGGCCAAGACCTACCCCGACCATGTCGCCATCATCCATGGCCGCCAGCGCGTGACGTATCGCGATTTCTGGCGCCGCTCGCTGAAGCTCGCCTCGGCGCTCTCGAAGCACGGCATCGGCAAGGGCGATACGGTGACGGTGATGCTGTCCAACACCCCGCCCATGCTGGAAGCGCATTTCGGCGTGCCGATGACCAAGGCGGTGCTGCATTCGCTGAACACCCGTCTCGACGCCGCCATCATCGCCTTCCAACTCGACCATGCCGAGACCAAGGTGCTGATCGTCGACCGCGAATTCTCGGGCGTGGTCAAGGAGGCTCTGGCATTGGCCAGGGCCAAGCCATTGATCATCGACTATGATGACCCCGATTATGCCGCCGACGCTCCCTATCCGAAGGGCGAGCGGATCGGCGTGCTCGATTATGAGGACTTCGTCGCCGCGGGCGACGAGGCTTACGCATGGTCGATGCCCGACGACGAATGGGACGCCATCTCGCTCAACTACACGTCCGGCACCACCGGCAACCCGAAGGGCGTCGTCTACCATCACCGTGGCGCCGCCCTGATGGCCTACACCAACACCATCCATGCCGGCATGGCCAGGCACGCGGTCTATCTCTGGACGCTGCCGATGTTCCATTGCAACGGCTGGTGCTTTCCCTGGACTTTGGCCGTGCAGGCCGGCACCCATGTCTGCCTGCGCTGGGTGCGGGCAAAGCCGATATATGACGCGATCGCCGACCACGGCGTCACCCATCTGTGCGGTGCGCCGATCGTCATGTCGATACTGATCAACGCCAGGGACGAGGACAAGCGCGAGTTCCCGCAGACCGTCACCTTCAACACGGCCGCCGCGCCGCCGCCGGAAGCGGTGCTGTCCGGCATGGCCGACGCCGGCTTCGCCGTCACCCATCTCTACGGCCTGACCGAGACCTACGGCCCGGCCGTCGTCAACGAATGGCACAATGAGTGGGACGCGCTGGAGAAGGGGCCGAGGACAGCGAAGAAAGCCCGCCAGGGCGTGCGCTATGCCGCGCTGGAAGGGCTGACGGTGATGGACCCGGAGACGATGGTCGAGACGCCGTCCGATGGCGAGACCATCGGCGAGGTCATGTTCCGCGGCAACATCGTCATGAAGGGCTACCTGAAGAACCGCAAGGCGACCGATGAAGCCTTCGCCGGCGGCTGGTTCCATTCCGGCGACCTCGGCGTCATGCATCCCGACGGCTACATCCAGCTCAAGGACCGTTCCAAGGACATCATCATCTCGGGCGGCGAGAACATCTCCTCCATCGAGGTCGAGGACGCGCTCTACAAGCATCCTTCCGTGGCCTCGTGCGGTGTGGTTGCCCGCGCGGACGAGAAATGGGGCGAGGTGCCGATCGCCTATGTCGAGCTGAAGCCGGGGAAGACGGCCACGGAAGCCGAGATCATCGAGCACTGCCGCTCGCTGCTCGCCCGCTTCAAGGTGCCGAAGGCGGTGTTGTTTGCCGAAATCCCGAAGACCTCGACGGGCAAGATCCAGAAGTTCCGGTTGCGGGAGATGGCGAAGGGGATCTGAGCCTTAATCGGGCGAGACCGAGTTCCCGCCCACCCCCCTCTGGCCTGCCGGCCATCTCCCCCGCAAGGGGGGAGATCAGATGTCGCCGTGGCTTTCGCCAATCACCAACGTAGCAGGACGAGCGTTGTCGCCGAAGCTGCCAATCTCCCCCCTTGCGGGGGAGATGTCCGGCAGGACAGAGGGAGGGTGTGACGGAACGCGGCGCTGGAAGTAAGCGTCGCTCTTTCCTATCGCCACTAGACCCTCGCAACTGTCACCATCTGTCACCAAATTATACGCGTACGTCGATTCTGCGTTGACTCTCCGCTTCTTTCGTTTTACGACTGACGAAAATTGAAATTCGTCACTCATCAAAACGATAGCGCCATGTCCGAAGCCGCCAACATCGTGGCAGACCCCGCCAGACAGGAGAATGTGACCCGCATTCTCGACTGCGCCGAGCGGCTGTTCCGCCACTACGGCTACGGCAAGACCAACGTCGCCGACATCGCCCGCGAACTCGGCATGTCGCCGGCCAACATCTACCGCTTCTTTGCCTCCAAGGTCGAAATCCATCAGGCTGTCTGCGGCCGCATGCTCGGCGCCAGCTACAGGATGGCCTACGAGATCATGCACTTGCCGATCAGCGCCGAGGAACGGCTGCGCCGCTACATCCATGCCCAGTTCAAGATGACGCTGGAGGTCATGCTCGACCAGGAGAAGGTGCATGAGATGGTCATCGTCGCGCTGGAGCGCGACTGGGCCGTCATCGACAAGCATGTCAACAGCATCCACGACCTCTACGCCGAGGTGATCCGTGAGGGCATCGAGTCCGGCGAGTTCAGAGAGCAGGATCCCGAGACGGCTTCGCGCTGCTTCGGCGCCGCGACCGTCATTCTCTGCCACCCGCAGATGGTGGCCCAGTGCCTTGCCAAGACCAATCGGGCGATGCCCGACGAGCTTATCGACTACGCTATCAGAGCCTTGAAATAGAAGCTGTCCGCCGGGTGCGGTCGACGATCATCTCCAGTTCGGGAGTGCTAAGGTGTCTTTGTCCAGTTCCATCCTCCCCGGTTCTATTCTCCGACGACTGCCGGCCGCCGGCCTTCCGGTCCTCGGCATCGTCGCGGCGCTCGGTCTCGCCGGCTGCAGCCAGGAGAAGGCCTCCCC
>JAFKFE010000431.1:10862-15340 GCA_017308345.1 Alphaproteobacteria bacterium
GAAGTCATCCGTCCGGTGAAAGTCGTCGAGATCGGTAAGGCGCAGACCACCCGCCAGCTTGATTATTCAGGTTCGGTGCGCGCCCGCACCGAGATGAATCTCGGCTTCCGCATCGCCGGCAAGCTCACCGAGCGCCTGGTCGATATCGGCCAGCATGTGAATGAGGGCGATGTGCTCGCCCGCGTCGACCCGTCCGATTACGAGCTGTCGGTGAAGAGCGCGCAGGCGAGCCTCGACGCGGCCGAGCGCCAGGTCGAGACCGTGGATCTCGCCAGGAAGCGCGCCGAGCAGCTCTATGCCAAGAACTTCGCGCCGAAGTCGCAGCTCGACCAGGCGAGGCTGACCTACGACCAGGCGGTGGCGACGCGCGATTCCGCCCGCTCGGCGCTGGCGCAGGCGCAGAACCAGGTCCACTACACCGATCTCAAGGCCAGCCAGGCCGGCATCGTCACCGCCATCTCCGCCGATGTCGGCCAGGTGGTCGGCGCGGGCACGCCCGTCATGACCGTCGCGGTCGACGGCGAGAAGGAAGTGTCGATCGCCGTGCCGGAGATGGATATCGCCGGCTTCAAGCCCGGCAAGGAGGTCAAGGCAAGCTTCTGGTCGGACGAAGGGTTGACGCTTGACGGCAAGGTCCGCGAGGTCGCAGGCAGCGCCGATCCGCAGTCGCGCACCTTCGCTGTGCGGGTGTCACTGCCCAACGATCCCCGCGTGCTGCTCGGCATGACCGCCAATGTCGAGGCGACCGTCGGCAGCAAGGCGCAGCTTGTGTCGATCCCGCTGACCGCGATGGCCGAAAAGGACGGCAAGCAGATCGTCTGGACGGTCGATCGCGCCTCCGACACCGTGCATCCGCGCCCGATCAAGGTCGCCAACTTCACCGCCGACGGCGTCGCCGTGGCCGACGGCCTGAAGCAGGGCGATGTCGTGGTCGCGGCCGGCACCCAGTTCATGACTGAAAACCTGAAGGTCAAGCTTTCAGGCGACGCCCTGCAGTCCGCATCGGCGGAGGATGACGTCGCCAACACAGGTAGCCTGCGCTAACCAGGCGAAAGAACGCCGTTCCCGCTCCCGCGGCGTCAAGCCGCGAGCCGGGGAAGGCATGGGTTCCGGGCGGCAGGCGCCCGTTCGTGAGATGCCGGCATGTTGGCTCCCCCGCAGCAGTGCCGCGCCCCCGCGAATGCCGAGTCTCTCTCCGCTTGAGGAGCCTCGCCGCCCGGAAGCCCGACCGAAATTCATGAGCAGCATGGCAAGCGCGGCTTGCCGGCCAATTGGACTGGACTTGCGCCATGACAACCGACAGCAGCACTGAAAAGCGGCCTTTCAACCTTTCGCGCTGGGCGATCGGGCATCCGAGCATCGCCCGCTTCCTGTTCGGGCTGATCATCCTGGCCGGCGCGCTCGGCCTGATGCGCATGGGGCAGAAGGAAGATCCAGACTTCACCTTCCGCGTCATGGTGGTGCAGGCGATCTGGCCCGGCGCCTCGATCCAGGACATGGAGGATCAGGTCGTCAACAAGATCGAGCGCAAGCTGCAGGAGACGCCGCATCTCGATTTCGTGCGCTCCTACACCCGCGCCGGCAGCGCCATCATCACGCTTCAGGTCAAGGGCGATACCAATGCCGAGGAGGTGAAGGACGCTTTCTACCAGGTGCGCAAGAAGGTAGGCGACATCGCCAGTGAATTGCCGCAGGGCCTGCTCGGTCCTTATTTCAACGACGAGTTCGGCGACACCTTCATCACGCTGCATTCGATCAGCGGCGACGGCTTCACCTATCCGGAGCTGAAGAAGTTCGCCATCCAGGCGCGCGACATGCTGTTGACGACGCCGGGCGTCGAGAAGGCCGTCATCATCGGCGACCAGCCGGAGAAGATCTATATCGACGTCTCGTCCAAGGCGCTGGCCGAGCGCGGCCTGACCATCCTCGACCTGCAGAACGCCGTTAAGGGGCAGAACGCCGTCGATCCGGCGGGCTCCGTCGACACCGGCCTGCGCTCGGTGCGCATCTCGGTCGAGGGCGACGTCACCAAGGCCTCGGATATCCGCGAGCTGAGGTTGCGCTCCGGCAACCAGGTGACGCGCCTCGGCGACATCGCCACCGTCTCTTTCGGCCTCGAGGATCCCTACGAGCGCAAATATCGCTTCAACGGCCATGAGAGCGTCCAGGTCGGCGTCGTCATGGCCAAGGGCTTCAACGTCAGGGACGTCGGTAAGGATGTGGAAGCGACCTACCAGCGCTTCGAGGCCGGCCTGCCCTACGGCGTTTCGGTCGACCAGATCTCCGACCAGCCCGAGGTCGTCAAGGACGCGGTGAGCGAATTCATGGAGGCGCTCGGCGAAGCGCTGCTGATTGTGCTTGCCGTTTCGCTGCTGTCGATCGGCTGGCGCTCGGGCCTGGTGATCGCCATCGCCATCCCGCTGGTTCTGGCCGCCACCTTCGCCATCATGTACGAGATCGGCATCGACCTGCAGCGCATCTCGCTCGGCGCCCTGATCATCGCGCTCGGCCTGTTGGTGGACGACGCCATGATCGTCGTCGAGATGATGGAACGAAAGCTGGAAGAGGGGCTGGTGTATGTGCGCACGCTGTTCTATGTCGTCGGCATCGCGCTCGTCGTGTCGTGGTTCGTCGCGGTCTATTTCACGCCGTGGCTCGGCTACATGATCCTCAAGCAGCGCAAGCATGCCGGCACCCATCACGATGTGTTCGACACCGGCTTCTACCGCCGCCTGCGCGCGACGGTCGCCTGGGCCGTGCGTCACCGCATCATCGTCCTGGTGATGACGCTGGTCACCTTCGCCACCAGCCTGTGGGCCTTTCAGTTCATCCCGCAGAACTTCTTCCCGCAGTCCTCGCGGCCGGAAATCCTGGTCGATCTCTGGCTGCCGGAAGGCACCTCGATCAACGAAGTCGAGAACCAGGCCAAGGCATTTGAAGCCAGGATGACGGACGATCCCGACAAGCGCTTCATCGCCACCTATATCGGCGAAGGCGCGCCGCGCTTCTTCCTGCCGCTCGACCAGCAGCTTCGCAATCCGAACTTCGCCCAGCTCCTGGTGATGGCCAAGGACGAGCCGGCGCGCGAGCGGCTGATCGTCAAGATGCGCAAGATCCTTGCCGACGATTTCCCCTCGATCCGCGGCAAGGTCGACCGCCTGTTCCTCGGTCCGCCCACCGGCTGGCCGGTGCAGATGCGCGTCATGGGTCCGGACCGCCCGGAGGTGCGCCGCATCGCCGACGAGGTGAAGGCGCGCTTCCAGGCCAACCCGCTGCTCGGCGCCATCCATGACGACTGGCTGGAACCGGTGCCGGCGATGAAGCTGGTGATCGACCAGGATCGCGCCCGGGCGCTGGGCGTCACCTCGCAGCGCATCCGCCAGATGCTGCAGGCCACCATGTCCGGCGCGCCGCTCGACGACTTCCGCGACGGCGAGGAGACGGTCTCGATCGTCGCCCGCGAGCCGGAGGCCACGCGCCACCTGCTCTCCTCGGTCGACTCGGTCTACATCCCGACCGATTTCGGCGGCTCGGTGCCGCTGTCGCAGGTGGCCAAGGTCGTGCCCGTCATGGAGCAGGGCATCGAATGGCGGCGCGACCGCCTGCCGACGATCAGCGTGCGCGCCACGCTGCCGGATGGCGTGCAGTCGAACGACGTCGTCACCAAGATGTACAACGACATGAAGGACCTGCGCGCCGGCCTGGCGCCCGGCTACAAGGTCGAGATCCAGGGCGGCGCTGAAGACTCGGCCGAGAGCCAGGCCTCGATCGCCGCCAAGGCGCCGATCATGCTTGCCATCATCGTCGTGCTCCTCATGGTCCAGCTGCAGCATTTCGGCAAGTCGATGCTGGTGCTGGCCACCGGTCCGCTGGGCATCATCGGCGCCGCGGCGGCGCTTCTGATCAGCGGCGCGCCGTTCGGCTTCGTCGCCATCCTCGGCGTCATCGCGCTGCTCGGCATCATCATGCGTAACTCGATCATCCTGGTTGACCAGATCGACCAGGATATCGCGGCCGGCATGGAGCGATCGGAGGCGATCGTGGGCGCCGCCGTGCGCCGCTTCCGGCCGATCATGCTGACGGCGCTGACCGCCGTACTGGCGCTGATCCCGATCTCGCGCGCCGTCTTCTGGGGGCCACTGGCCTACGCCATGATGGGCGGCATCCTCGTCGCCACCGTGCTCACCATACTGGTGTTGCCGGCCGGCTACGCCCTGTTCTTCGGCCGCGCGCCGAAGAAGGCGAAGACCGACGAACAGGGACCCGAATCCGAATCGGCCGGGAACAACGAAAAACCCCGGCTGGCGCTGGCTGCTGAATAATAAGGTGGCGACCGCCGATTATCCGCCATTCGCCTGCGGCGGTGGCGGATGATCGGCATAACTCCAAGCTCTTGCCGAAAAAGGGACGGGCGCGCCGGAGCGCGCCCGTCCCTTTCAGGCTGCCGTTTTCAGATAACGAACACCCAGTTGGCGATC
>JAFKFE010000432.1 GCA_017308345.1 Alphaproteobacteria bacterium
GACGATGACGCCGTCGATCTTCTTCTCGGCGACCTCGGCGGCGATGTCCTGCAGCTCGGCTTCGACAAGGTCCGGCGCGATCTTGAGGAAGATGGGGGGCTGCGCCGACGCTGCCGCACGCGCCGCCATCACCCGTGACAGCAGCTCGCCGAGTTGCTCGCGCGCCTGCATGTTGCGCAGGCCCGGCGTATTGGGCGAGGAGATGTTGACCGTCAGATAACTCGCATAGGGCGCGAAGCGGGCGACGCCACGCTCATAGTCGGCGATGCGGTCGGCGCTGTCCTTGTTGGCGCCGATGTTGACGCCGACGATGCCCGGCCGTCCCTTGCGCGCGGCAAGCCGCTTTTCGGCGGCCGCGTGGCCTTCATTGTTGAAGCCCAACCGGTTGATCACCGCCTCGTCCGCCGTCAGCCTGAAGATGCGCGGCTTCGGGTTACCCGGTTGCGGCAGCGGCGTGATGGTGCCGACCTCGGCGAAGCCGAAGCCAAGCCCAAGCAGCGCGTCCGGCACTTCGGCGTTCTTGTCGTAGCCGGCGGCCATGCCGAGCGGGTTCGGGAAATCGAGGCCGCAAAGGTTCAGCTTGAGCCGCGCGTCGCTCGGCTTGGTCGCGCCGACCGGAAGCCCGCAGCGCAGCGCCGCGATCGACAGGCCATGCGCGGTTTCCGGATCGAAGGAGAAAAGCAGCTTTTGGCCGATCCGGTCGAGCACGCTCATTCGCCCTCCAGCGCCGGGAATTCGTGGCCGCCGGCGCCGAGCGGCAGCGGTTTCACCCAGAGAACCGTCTCCAGGGCAAGCGGGGCGTAGAGATGCGGGAACAGCGCGCCGCCGCGCGATACCTCGTATTTCAGCGCCTCGCCCAGCTTGCTGCCGTCGATGGCGATCAGCAGCAGGTCCGCCTGGCCGGCGAAATGCCTGGCCGCCGTCTCGCGCACCTGCGCGGCGGTCGAGAAATGGATGAAGCCGTCGGCGACGTCGATCGGCGCGCCGGTGAAGCGTCCATCCTTCTCGGCTTCGCGCCACAGCGCCTCGGGCGCGATCTTGTAGATAATCTGAGACATTGTCGCGCTATAGTCCGAACTGAAGGCACGGGGAAGGCTCGAGCTCGACTCTTCCCCATTTCCGGCGCAAACCTGTGATAGGCTGCCTTCACTGGCTCATGGAGGACAATATGCGTCTTCACCACGTCCTGATCCCGGCGGCGCTCTGCTCGCTGGTTGCCGCCTCCGCCTATTCCGAGGAGACCGATCACTACCGCCTGGAAAAGTCGGCCAACGGTTATGTCCGCATGGACACAAGGACCGGCGCCATGTCGATCTGCGAGGAACGCTCGGGCCAGCTTGTCTGCAAGATGGCGGCGGACGAGCGTGCCGCCTATCAGGACGAGATCGACCGGCTGGACAATTCGGTCAAGGCGCTCGACGCGCGTGTCGCCAAGCTCGAGAATTCGCTCTCCGCCCGGCTTGAATCGCAGTTGCCCAGCGAAGAGGATTTCAACAGGACCATGGGCTACATGGAACGCTTCTTCCGGACCTTCAAGGACATCGTCAAGGACATGGACAAGGAAGACGGCGACGGCGGCGCCAAGCTGAACCAGCAGAAAACCTGAGCCGGGGCGCAATTCCAGGAAAAGCGCACTGCGGTTTTCCGTCCGGAAATTGCGCAAACAACAGCCGGAGCACCCCGGAAAAAACGCGCGAGCGGCCTTTGCCGCTTGAAAACGCGCCGCGCCGCCGCATAATCATTCCGATCCCCGCAAGAAGCAGAAAATCATGGTGGGATCGGGGGAGGGACATTTGCCGTCGGGCCACACTTTCGTCATTGCCGACGACCATCCGCTTTTTCGCGGCGCGCTGAAGGAGGCGCTGGCCGGCATCGGCGACGTTGCCGCCATCCACGAGGCCGGGGATTTCGAAAGCGCCAAGGCGCTGGTGCTGGCCAATGAGGATGTCGACATGGTGCTGCTCGACCTGTCGATGCCTGGCGCCAGCGGGCTCTCGGGCCTGATCTCGCTGCGCGGCATCAATCCTGCGGTGCCGCTGGTGGTGGTGTCGGCGCATGACGATCCCGTCACCATCCGCCGCGCGCTCGATCTCGGCGCTTCCGGCTTCATCTCCAAATCGGCCAGCATGGAAGAAATCCGCGCCGCCGTGCAGGCGGTGCTTGCCGGCGATATCGCGGCGCCCGCCGATGTCGAGCTCGGCGTCGAGCGCGATCCGGAAATCTCCGACTTGATCAAGCGCCTGCAGGCCTTGACGCCGCAGCAGACACGCGTGCTCGGCATGCTGGCGGAGGGGCTGCTCAACAAGCAGATCGCCTATGAGCTCGGCGTCTCCGAGGCGACCATCAAGGCGCATGTCTCTGCCATCCTGCAGAAGCTCGGCGTCGACAGCCGCACCCAGGCGGTCATCCAGCTCTCCAAGATCGGCAACGACCCGCTGCAGCCGGTTGGCTGAGCTATTCCTGCTTCTATTCCGCCGCCGGCGCCAGCGGCTTGACGCGCGCCATCATCGAGCGCAGCACCGCCGGCTTCAGCGGCTTGTTGATCACCGGAACGTCGAGCCGGCCCGCGGCCGCGCGAACCTCGCTGGAGCGGTCGGCGGTGACCAGAACGCAGGGCAGGTCCTGGCCGTAGGCGGCGCGCAGCACGGCAATCGCGTCGAGCCCGGTGCCGCCGTTGAGATGATAGTCGGCCAGCACGAGGTCCGGCTTCGGCGCGCCGGGCTTCGCAAGATCGCCTGATCCCGAAGCCGTCTCGACATGACAGCCCCAGCCTTCCAGCAGCAGCCGCATGCCGCCGAGGATGCGCGCGTCATTGTCGATGCACAGCACGTTGAGCCCGGCAAGCGACGAGGCGGCGCGGGCCGGCGCCTTGCCGGTCTCGCGCGGCGGCGCCGCGACCGCGGCGACCGGCAGGATGACGGAAAATCGCGTGCCCTTGCCCGGGTTGGAATAGATGCGGATCTCGAGCCTAAGCACCCTGGCGATGCGGTCGACGATGGAGAGGCCGAGGCCAAGGCCCTCCGCCTCGCGCGCGCCTTCGTCCAGGCGCGTGAATTCATGGAAAACGGTGTTGAGCTTGTCGCCGGCGATGCCGATGCCGGTGTCGATCACCTGGATTTCGGCCAGCTCGCCGCGCCGTCGCACACCCACCAGGATGCGGCCTTCGCGCGTGTATTTGATGGCGTTCGAGACCAGGTTCTGGATCAGCCGGCGCAGCAGGTTCCGGTCGGTCATGACGCCGAGCGAGGACGACACGATCTTGAGTTCGAGCTTCTTTTCGGCGGCTAAAGGGCGAAAATCATTGCCGATCTGGCCAAGCAGTCCGCCGAGGCTGAAAGCCGTGTCTTCCGGCTTCATGGCGCCGGCGTCGAGCCGCGAGATGTCGAGCACCGCGCCGAGGATGGTCTCGACCGATTCCAGCGAGGATTCGATGTTGACGGCCGCCTTGCCGGCCGGACCCTTGCCGGCTTTCTCGATCAGCGACGAGCAATAGAGCCGGGCGGCGTTGAGCGGCTGCAGGATGTCGTGGCCTGCTGCGGCGAGGAAACGCGTTTTGCCGAGGTTCGCTTCCTCCGCCAGCATCTGCGCCTGCGCCAACTCCTCGTTGACACGGGTGAGTTCGATGGTCCTGGTCTTGACCCGTTGTTCCAGCGATTCATTGGCCCGCTTCAACGCCAGGTCCTGTTCCACGCGGCCGGAAATGTCGGCATAGGTGGCGACGATGCCGCCGTCCGGCATCGGATTGGAGCGCAGTTCCAGGATGCGTCCGCTGGTCTTCAGCTCCATCTGCCATGGGCCGGCGAAACTGGTCAGCCGGTTCAGCATCGTCACCCGCTGGTCGGCGGGAATGTCGCCGCGTTCGGCGAGATGGCGCAGGATCCGGTCGAGCGACACGCCGACCTGGCCCATCTCGTCCGGCAGGTCGAACAGCGCCCTGTATTGCCGGTTCCAGCAGATCAGCCGGAAATCGCGATCGAAGACGGTGATGCCTTGCTCCATCTGGTCGAGCGCGATCTGGAGCAGGTCGCGATTATGTTGCAGCGCCTCGGTGGCGTCGTCGAGCAGCCTGAAGGCGTCCTTTGAATCGCGGTCGTTGCGGCGGAAGAGGAGCGAGAGAATGAGCCGCGCCGAGGACGAGCCGACGGCGCTTGCCAGCAATTGCTCGGAGAAGCGGATGACGTCCATGCTCGCTTGCTCCTTGCCGTGGAGCGAAACATTCGCGTCCTTCTCGAAGGACTGGAAGGAGCGCTCGGTGCGTTCGACGCCGAGATAGCGCGAAATCGTGTCCTTGAGGTCGTTGACGGTGACGGCGGTGCGAAAGCGGCGCAGGCTGGGCATGGGGCTCGCCTCGCGCGGCACGAAGATCGCCGCCTGGATGCGCTCCAGCGGCACGGACGCGCGCGACAGCGACCCCAGCACGAAGAACAAGGCATTGACCGACAGGCTCCACAGCACGCCGTGGTTCAGCGGCTCGCCGACGGTGCCGAACAGCGCCTGCGGCCTCAGCGCCTCGAATCCGAACAGACCATTGGTGACGATGCCTGAATCGGGGCCGGCGAGCGAAGGCAGAAGAAGCGTGTAGCCCCAGACAGCGATGCCCGCGACCATGCCGAGCGCGGCGCCCCGGCCATTGGCGCGGCGCCAGATGAGGCCGCCGATCAGCGCCGGCGCGAATTGCGCGATGGCCGCGAACGACATCAGCCCGATCGAGGACAGCCGCGCGCTGTTGGTGCTCTCGCGGTAGTAGAGGAACGCGATGAACAAAAGGATGAAGATCGCTCCGCGCCGCACGTTGAGGATGAGCGTCGACCAGTCCTCGTTCTCCGAAGAACTGGTCTTGAGCACGCGGCGCACGAACAGAGGGATGATGAGATCGTTGGAGATCATGATCGACAGCGCGACGCTTTCGACGATCACCATGGCGGTCGCCGCCGACAGGCCGCCGACGAAAGCGGCCATGGCGAGCACGTCGTGGCCGCCGAGCAGCGGCAGCGACAGCACATAGAGGTCGCTGCTGGTCTTGGCGCCGACCAGCGACAGCCCGGCAAAGGCGATCGGCAGCACGAAGAGGTTGATCGCCGCGAGGTAGAGCGGAAACAGCCAGGTCGCCGTGCGCAGCTCCGCCTCGCTGCGGTTCTCGACGATGGTGACGTAGAATTGCCGCGGCAGCATCAGAATGGCAAAGCCGCTCAAGCCGGTCAGCACCAGCCAGGTGGCGAGGGAAGTGTTGTAGCTCATCGCCTGGCGCACCTGGCCGTTGGCGGCGAGCTTGGCGAACATGTCGGCGGGGCCGCCGAAGATCAGGAACGTCACCATCAGGCCGATGGCGAGAAAGGCGGCGAGCTTCACCACGGTCTCGACCGCCACCGCCAAAACCAGCCCGTCCTGGTGTTCCGTAGCGTCGGCATGGCGGGTGCCGAACAGCACCGCGAAGAGCGCCAGAAGCATCGCCACCACCAGCGAGATGTCGCTGACGAAGGGATCGAAAGAGGGCGGCGAGCCGGTATAATGCTCGATCATCAGGCTGACCGAGCCCGAGATCGCCTTGAGCTGCAGCGCGATATAGGGCACCGCGCCTATGGTGGCGATCAGCGTCGCGATCGCCGCGACGGTGAAGC
>JAFKFE010000433.1 GCA_017308345.1 Alphaproteobacteria bacterium
CTTGCCGCAACCCCTTCCTGGCAGCCATCGAAGGCACGGATCGCTTTCATGGGATTTGGATGAGCTGAGTCTTGCCCATTGCCAATCCGATGAGTTCGTCTCGGCTGCCAGGGCATTCGTTATCGATGAGCCCATGAGGTCGGCAGTGATCGCGGGGCATGTCATTCCGCATGCTTACAGCGCTATTCTTTCCATACATCTCGCTCATATCCAAGCTTCTGGATACATTGAAGCCCTTAAGAGCTGAAGGCAGGCATTCGTGCCAACCCAAACCGAACTCGGGCGGCGGAAGGTTCTCCAGGCTGCGTTGGGTGGCCTGGGATTGCTGAGCTTGAGCCGGAGATCGAATGCCGAGGTCCAGCCCTTCCGGTTTGGTCTGACGCCGGTCTTTCTCTCGAACGACCTGGAGCTCCTCGGCCACCTGAAAGCCTATCTGACCTCGCGGCTCGGCGGTCCTGTGGAGCTGGTGTCCCGCCGAACCTATCAGGAGATCACGGCGCTGCTTGTCTCCGGCCAGATCCAGTCGGCGTGGATCTGCGGCTATCCTTATGTGCAATACAAGGCTGATCTCGACCTGGTCGCTACGCCAGTGTGGCACGGCAAGCCGCTTTACCAGTCTTATCTGATCGCGGCGGCCGGACGCGCGGTCGAGGACTGGCAGGGGCTCAAAGGCGACGTTCACGCCTTTTCCGATCCTGATTCCAACTCGGGTTTTCTGGTGACCCGAACACTTCTGGCGAAGAACAAGCTGCTGCCCGAGAACTTCTTTTCTCGCACCTTCTTCACCTACGGGCATCGCAACGTCGTCAGGGCGGTCGCGTCGGGCCTTGCGCAATCCGGAAGCGTCGACGGCTATGTCTATGAGGTCATGCGCGAGACGGAGCCCGAACTGATCAAGCAGACCGGCATCGTCAGGCGATCGGAATGGCTTGGATTTCCGCCGGTGGCCTCGCCCAAGTCCCTGGCTGGCGACCCACGGGTCGGGGCGCTCCGGCAAGCCCTCGTATCCATGAAGGACGACCCCGAGGGGAAGAAGGTTCTCGACCTTCTTCGGCTCGACGGCTTTCTCGCGACGGACCCATCGCTCTTCGACACGATTGCGGCGGAGGTCGAGATCGTGAGGCAGTTCGGATGAACCTGTTCCGTCGCTTGCGGTCGATCCCGGTCACCTACCGTGTGCCGGCGATCGTCGCGGCGCTGATGGTGTTGACCAGCGCGGTGATTTCCGAGCACGTCCTGGACCGCCTGTCGCGGACCCAAGAGGGCTATTTGAACGGCCTCGCCGAGACCTACCTTGACGGCCTGTCGTCCGCCATCCTGCCTTCCGTGCTCAGGGGAGACGTCTGGGAGGTCTACGATGCGCTCGACCGATCATCATCGTCCTATCAGGCGCTTTCCCCGATCGAAACGGTGGTGACCGGGTCCGATGGGCGGATTCTGGCCGCCACCGATCCGACGCGCATGGTTACGTTCTCGCGATTACCGGCCGCTTACGCGAACCGCTACGGCCCCGGCATCGTGACGATCGACAAATCCGCGCTGACCGGCTTCGCAAAGCGCGAACTTGTCTACCAGGGGCAGCCGGTCGGGACGATACATGCGACCTTCGACGTCTCGCGCCTGTTTGCCGAAAGGCGCGAGATCCTGTTCACGCTGCTCGTCACCAACGGCGTCCTGGCCGTGCTGTTCTCGCTCGGCGGCTTTCTCGTCGTCAGGCAGATGATCGCGCCGATGCGCATCCTGGAGACCCACATGCGGTCTGCCGCGCACGGGACCGCTGAGCCGATCTCGCTCAGCCGGATACCGCAAGGCGATTCACACGTCGCCGGTCTCTTCCGCGGTTACAATACGCTTGTCCATGCGGAGCGCGAGCGGGCGAACTTCGCCATGCAACTGGCCGAAGAGGAAAAGCTGTCGAGCCTCGGCCGCCTCGCGTCGGGTATGGCGCACGAGATCAACAATCCGTTGGGCGGGCTCTTCAATGCCTTGGACACGTTGAAGACGCACGGCGAGACGCCTGGTGTCCGAGAGACATCGATCAGTCTGATCGAGCGTGGGCTGGCGGGTATTCGGGACGTCGTCGAGGCGGCCCTTGCCACTTATCGTCCGGAGCGATCAAATCGCCCCTTGTCGGTCGATGACCTCGATGACGTCCGCATTCTGTTGAGGCCCGAGCTGCACCGAAAGCGCCAGCGGCTGGATTGGAAGGTTCTGTGGCACGAAACGCGCGACTTGCCTGTCAGGGGTGGGCCTGTGCGCCAGGCGGTGCTCAATCTCCTCTTGAATGCGAGCGCTGTAACGCCTGAAGGAGGGACGTTGTCACTCAGGGCGAATAGCTCCGACAGCCAATTGACCATCGAGATCGGAGACGAAGGCCCTGGCTTTCCCAAAGACTTCGCGGGCATCCTGGTCGATAGCGACCCTGGGCCGGCCGTGCGGGCTGGCGGCGGTCTTGGTCTCTGGATGGTCCGGCGCGTTGTCGAGGACCTTCGAGGACGCGCGACAATTGCTATCAGGGAGGGTGGATGAACGGTTGTGTTGCTATTCATTCCGTTCGAAGCGGAGAAGGCAAAAGCACATGCAGCCTGACCGTGCGCGGATAGGCCTCGTCGAAGACGATCCCGTCATGGGCGGATCGATCGTCCAACGCCTGGAGCTCGAGGGCTGGAAGGTAACCTGGTGGCAGTCGGGGCTGGAAGCCATACCCGGCATCGAGGGGCTGGCGGATTCGCTCGACCTGGTGATCTGCGACATTCGTCTGCCCGACATCTCCGGCGAGCAGGTTTTCAGCGAACTTTCCGACGCGCCCAATGTGCCTCCCTTTCTCTTCGTCACCGGCCACGGCGAGATCGACCAGGCCGTCAGGCTGATGCGCTTCGGCGCCGCGGACTTCATGACCAAGCCTTTCGCCATGGATGATTTTCTGCGGCGCATCGAAGCTGGCCGAAGGCCGGCAAAGGTCGGGTTGCAGACAAAGGGCTACCTCCTTGGTGAATCGCCCGGCATCCAGCGTGCCGAGGATCTGTTGCGTCGTTTCGCGAGCCACGACCTGCCGGTCCTCATCACTGGCGAAACCGGCGCCGGCAAAGAGGTTGCGGCTCACCTGCTGCATGAAATGTCGGCCCGCAGCTCTCAGCCATTCATCGCCGTCAACTGCGCCGCCATTCCAGCTGAGCTTCTGGAAAGCGAGATATTCGGTCACGAGAAGGGAGCCTTCACCGGAGCCCAGCAACGTCACCTTGGCTACGCCGAGCGTGCAGGACGCGGAACGCTGTTCCTGGATGAGATCGGCGACATGCCGATGCCGCTCCAGGCCAAGCTTTTGAGGCTGGTTGAAAACGGCACCTTCAATCGCGTCGGCGGCGAAGTCGCCTGCAAATTTCAAGCGCGGATCGTCTCGGCCACCAATCGAGATCTGGGCGGCAAGAATGCCCCATCAGGCTTCCGCGAGGATTTGTATTTCCGGCTGGCGGTGCTGCCGGTGACCGTTCCGCCGCTGCGTGAACGGCTCGAGGATATTCCCTGGCTTCTCGATCGGTTTCTTGAAAACGCGGTGAGCCGGTTGGATCGAAGAATTCGAGGTTTCAGCGCCTTGGCCGAAGAGGCGGCGTTGGCGCATCCTTGGCCCGGAAACGTCAGGGAGTTGAGAAACCGGGTCGAGCGGGCAGTTGCGCTTTCAACCAACGAATGGATTTTGCCAGGCGATCTGTTCCCGGAACAATCGGACAGGGGTGGCGACGCTGCGTTTGTCCCCCTTGCCGAAGTGCGCGATGCCGCCGAACGGCGTCAGATCGAGCGTGCTCTTGCCGAAACCGGCGGGCAAATCGCAAAGGCAGCCGAGCTGCTGGCCATTTCCCGAACGACACTTTGGGAGAAGATGACGCGCTTCGGCCTCACGGATCGGGCGCGTTCGACTTCCTGAACTTTCGGCGCTGCACAATGTTCGGATATCCGAACGCCTCATAGGCCTTGGCCAGCCGCAACCCCTGAATTTCGGGGAGGTTCCGCGATCCTCGCGGCTGGCATGCGGATTGCAGTCCCCTTCGTGGAGAAATCTCGCCACGGGAGGAATGCATGGATCGCTGCGGTAAGCTGGTCGATATCGGCCGCCGTCAATTTCTGAGAGGAGGCGCCTTTGCCGCCGCCGGGATGGCCACCGCGGTGGCTCTGCCGGTTCAGGCCCAGACGAAGGCCGCGCCCGGTCTTGCCTTGGTCGAGTATCCCTCGAACAAGCTGGCCAATGTCAAGGACCTCAAACCCAACGAACCCCTGGAGGTCAATTACCCCGATGAAAATGCGCCTGGCGTGTTGCTGAAGCTGGGCGCCAAGGTGGAAGGCGGCGCCGGCCCTGACGGCGATATCGTCGGCTTCTCGACCACTTGCCCGCACAAGGGCTTTCCGCTGAACTACAGCGCGGCCGATCATTCCTTCAATTGCCCCGGCCATTACTCGCGCTTCGACGCCGATGCCGGCGGCCAGCAGATATGGGGCCAGTCGACGGCCAACCTGCCTCAATACGCGCTCCGCATCGACGACAAGGGCGACATCTATGCCGAGGGGGTCGACGAACTCCTCTACGGCCGCCTCAGCAACGTGCTCTAAGGGAGGATTGGATCATGGCTTACAAGCGTCATATCGACCGTCTGCCGATCATCCCGGCCGATGCGAAGAAACACAACGTCACCTGCCACTATTGCATCGTCGGCTGCGGCTACCACGCCTACACATGGCCGACCAACAAGCAGGGTGGAACCGAAGCAGCTTCCAACGTGTTCGGGGTCGACCTTTCCCAGCAGCAGGCGGCGGAAACCGACGCCTGGTATGCGCCGTCGATGTACAACGTGGTCAAGCAGAACGGGCAGGACGTGCACATCGTCATCAAGCCCGACCACGAGTGCGAGGTGAATTCCGGCCTGGGATCGGTGCGCGGCGCCCGCATGGGCGAACTGCGTTATTCGACGGCCCGAGGCTCCCAGCAGCAACGCCTGACGAGCCCGATGGTCTGGCGCTACGGCCAGATGCAGCCGACCTCATGGGACGATGCGCTGGATCTCGTTGCGCGTGTCACCACAGCCGTCATCAAGGACCAGGGCGAGGACGGTCTGTTCGTCTCCGTCTTCGACCATGGCGGATCGGCCGGCGGCTACGAAAATACCTGGGGCACCGGCAAGCTCTATTTCGGCGCGATGAAGATCAAGAACATCCGCATCCACAACAGGCCGGCCTACAACTCGGAAGTTCACGCCACGCGCGACATGGGTGTCGGCGAACTGAACAATTGCTACGAAGATGCCGAGCTTGCCGACACGATCGTTTCGGTCGGCAACAACCCGCTGGAAACCCAGACCAACTACTTCCTGAACCACTGGATCCCCAATCTGCGCGGGGCATCGCTCGGCAAGAAGAAGGCCCAGCTTCCCAACGAGCCGCACGCCAACGGTCGCATCATTTTCGTCGATCCGCGCCGCACGGTCTCGGTAAACGCTGCCGAGGCTGAAGCCGGCAAGGACAATGTGCTGCATCTGCAGATCAAGTCCGGCACGGACCTCGCGCTGTTCAACGCGATCTTCACCGAGATTTCCGACAAGGGCTGGATCGACAAGGATTTCATCGCGGC
>JAFKFE010000434.1 GCA_017308345.1 Alphaproteobacteria bacterium
CAGGGCGAGGCCCGCAAGGGCCATGATCATCCTTTTCATATCGGTCTCCAGCCTGGGTCGAACGGCCCGCCGCGGCCCGTCCTTGCGCCGTCTTCTACGCGGCGGCCGGCCGGCTCCTACGCGGCACGAGAGATTTTTTGGAAGCCGGACGCCGAGAAAAAACCTGGTGTCGAGCGTAGGGGCGGGGCTGTCGCTGCGTATCGGTCAGCAATCGGCCCTCCCGCGACCACCGGGAAGGCCATCGCAGCGAAAGGACAACCACCATGAAACACGCATCGCTCCTCGCGGCTTTGCTCCTGGGACTGGCGCCGGTTTCGGTCGCGCTGGCCGGGGACGCTGGGGACATGCCCGGCCAGCGCATCCTGCGACGCCTCGACACCAACGGCGACGGCGCGATCTCGAAGGAAGAGATGATGGCCGCGCGCGAGCGCCTCTTCAAACGGCTCGACCGCAATGGCGACGGCGTCATCGACGAGAAGGAAATCGAGATGGTCCGCCAGGCCATCAAGGATCGCGCCCAGGCGGCCGAGGCCAGGCTCGGCACGGGCTGGCGGCGCATGGACAGGAATGGCGACGGTAAGGTTTCCGAGGACGAGTTCCGGGCCAGCACGCCGCTTTTCGACCTCGCCGACCGCAATGGCGACGGCAGGCTTTCCGCCGACGAGATCGCCTCCGTCCGCAAGCTGCTCGCCGCTCACGCCAACTGACGAAACCCCTTCAATCCGCAAACCAAAAGGAGCATCACATGCTTTCCAGGACGAAATTCCCCCTGTTGTGCCTCGGCGCCCTGGTCGTCTGGTCGATCGCCGCGCCGGCGTCGGCCGAGGAATGGAAGCGGCCGACCGTGCATGGCGGCGAGTTGAGCCGCAGCGTGAGCAGGGACGGCAACGTCTATACCGGCTCGACGACGCGCACCGGCCCCAATGGCGGCACCTATACGTCGAACTCCACCTGCGTGGGGGGCGTTGTTGACCGCTGCTCCCGCAGCTATTCTGGCGCCGGGCCGAACGGGCAGACCTTCTCGGGTCAGCGCTACTCGGCGGCAGGGCCCTTTCGCGGCCGCTCGGTCGGCAGCTTCACGGGCCCGAACGGCAACACGGTCCATGGCTTTCGCCGCTGGCGCCGTTGACATCTGGTGGTGGACTTGAACCCGGAATTCGTCCTTCTCCCGATCCGGATCGAAGCGAATTTCGGATTCGCCCCCGCAACCGCGTCAACGGGTGCCAGCCGCCGTGGCGCATGAGGCTTCGCGTGGCGACGACGAGCTTCTGGCGCGCGTCGCCGCGGGCAGCCAGGCCGCGCTGTCCGAGCTCATGGCCCGCCATGGCCGGGGTTTGCGGACCTTCGCCGCGCGCTATCTCGGCCACGCCGCCGATGCCGAGGACGTGGTGCAGGAGGTGTTCGTGACCGTCTGGAAACAGGCCGCGCGCTTCGATCCCAAACGGGGGCGCGCCTCGACCTGGCTCTACAGGATCACCGCCAACCGCTGCATCGACCAGCGCCGGCGGCGCGCCCTGCGCCACTTCATGGGCCTGGACGACGTTCCCGGCGAACTCGCCGCTCCGGATGTGGGCGCCGAGGCGACGATGGCGGCGCGTCAGGAACTCGCCATCGTGCGCGACGGGCTTTCCCGCCTGCCGGAGCGTCAGCGCATGGCGCTGCTGCTCAGGGCGGTCGCAGGCCTTGACATCGCGGCGATAGCCGAGGTGATGGGCACGAGCGCCGGCTCGGCCGAGCAGTTGCTGGTGCGCGGGCGCCGCGCGCTCAGGGATCATTTGGCAGTTGCGGCAGCGGGCCGCGAAAGGGACTCCTCATGACACGCGAGGAATTCGAGAACAACCGGCGCCGTTTCGGCGAGCATGTCGGCGACTGGCCGGCGCCCTACCGGCAGGAGGCGCTGGAGTTCCTGGGGCTTTCCGGCGACGCCGATCCCGGCGATGCGCCGGACCGCGCGCTCGAGCGCTTGGTGCGCGAGGCTGCGCTGGCCGACGGTGACGACGCGGCGCTGGCGCGCAAGGTGCTCGCGCGCATCGACGCCGATCGCGCGCGCCCGTCCTTGCTGCCGCGCTTCCTCTTCGCGCCGGCCGGCTTTTCGGCCTGCGCGGCGGCCATCCTCGTCGCCGCCATGCTGGCCGGCTACCAGTTTGCCCGGTCTCAGGACGACGCGCAGGATGCCGAACTGCTGGCGCTGGCCTCGGGCGCGAGGCTGACCGACGGCGGCGGGCCGGGCATCGCGGCCGATCCGGGCGAGGGGGATTCGCTATGAACAGGCGCTCCTGGATATGGATGGCCGTCCTGGTGGTGCTCGCGCTGTCGCTCGCCCTCAATTTCTTCTTCATCGGCTATGCCGCCCATGGCCTGCGCCAGGCCGTGGCGGCGCGCGGCCTGATCTCGGAGATGGTCGGCGCCTATTCTCCAGAGGTGCGCAGGGAGTTCCGCTCGGTGATGCGCGACAACCGCGCCCGTACCTTCGCGGCGCTGCGCGACCTGCGCGCGGCGCGCGCCGACCTGGCTGCGGCCGGGAAGGCCGAGCCCTTCGACGAGGCGGCGGTGAGGCAGGCGATGGCCGCGGTGCGCGCGGCCACGACCAACCTGCAGTCGACGGTGCAGGATTACCTGCTGACGGCGATGAAGAACGTCCATGCCAAGCCGGCCGGAGGAGGGTGAGCCGTCTTGGCCAACCTTCCAGTCAGGCCATCGGCAGCAGCCGGCGCATGATCAGCGAGGCGTGGCCGCCGACACCGTGCGCGTCAGGGCGGCGTTCGACCACCTCGAATCCGTGCTTGCGGTAGAAGGCGATCGCGCGGTCGTTGCCCTCGAGCACCTCCAGCGCGATGCTTGGGATGCCGGCATGCGCGGCAAGCACGGCATGCAAAAGGTCGACCGCCAGGCCGCTGCCGAACGCCTGCGGCTCGATGTGGAGCCGCTCCAGCATGACGTCGCCCTTGCCGTCCATCGCCGCCATCGCATAGCCGGCGATCGAGCCGTCGGCGCGTTCGGCGACGAAGGACATCTTGTCCTCGTCCTCTAGTTCTTCCGCGAGCCTTTCCGGCGCATGCTTCTCGTCGGAAAGCCGGGCCACGGCCTCGTCGCCCATGATCGGCGCATAGGTCCGCCGCCAGGACTGGCCGAGCAGCCACGACACATCGGCAATGTCGTTCCTCGTCATCGCCCGGATGCGGGTCATGGTCATCGTCCTCGTTTCAATACGAAGATAGGGCGAAGCGGGCGGGGAGCGATAGCCCGCTGCCGAACCGATAGAGGCGGCAGCGGGCCATAATGCGACGGGAGTGCTGTCCCGCCGAGCAGGAGACACTGCTCATCGCGATTTAGACTGGCTTTGCCGAGGAACGCGACTTACGGATTCGTAAGCTCTTTCACGACGACGGTCCCAAGCGAGCCCGGGGGCGCAACGCCGCGCCCGCTTGCCGGTCCGGGTGGATGCGCTTCTCTCAGGCCGCGCTCGCCGTTGGCAGTTCTTCGCGATGGCTGATCTTGCGGCCGAGGATCATCAACTGGCGGGCGGTGTTGTTGCGCAGGCGGCGCAGGCGCCATTCCAGGCCGGTCTCGGTGTTGATCCGCTTGGCATAGATGCTGACGCGCAGGGCTCGGGCGTCGGCGCCCACCTTGACCGGATCGTCGTAGAAGGCGCTGATCTTGTCGGCCGCCATGCCGGGCGTTTCGAGCCAGGCGGGTATATGCGTCGAACTGAGGCAATCGACGTCGGTGAGCACCCGGTTGATGCCGTCGCCTTGCGCCGGGCAGGTCGTGGCGAACGCATCGCCGATGAAGACGACGCCATCGCGGCGATGGCCTTGCGTCGTCGTCAGGCTGACCTGCCTCACTTCGACCTCGCTGGCGAGGGCGAAGTTCCCGCACCGCGCGGCGATCTCCGGCATCAGCTCCAGCAGCATCCGTTGCGGGTTTTCGCGGAATGTCCGCACCCACGGATCGGCGACGGTCCGGTAGAGGAACATATTCGCCCGTATCCGCTCGCCGATGCGGAAGACGGTGAGATAGGCAACCCGGTCGGCGATCCGCTTTCCGTAATAGGCGATCGATGTAGGGCCGAAGTCCCGGGGCGAGATCGCCAGGTCGAACCCCATCGTCAGCGAATGCGCCTTGGATTCCTCGACGCGCTCGACGCCGATGGCGCGGCGCACCGCCTCGCTGTAGCCGGTGGCCACCACCAGCAGGCGGGCATCGATGACGGAACCGTCGGCGAGCACCACGCGCTGCCGGTCCGGCCCGGTCGACACCTCGGCGACCTTGCCCACCGTCAGCGGCGCCTGCGGCGGCAGCGCCGCGCGCATGCCGTTGACCAGCGGCGCGTAGGAGAAGGCGAATTCAGAGGCCTGCTTGTGCTCGAACAACTGGCCGAAGCGGAAGATGTCGATCTCGGTCATCGGCGTGACCAGAGACCTGAAAACCTGGCCGAGGCCGAGCTTCTCGAACAGTGCCATCTGCTCAGCCCGGGTCTTCTCGGCCCGGAATTCGTCATGGTGGACGCGATGCGGATCGACGAGCGCTACCTTGCGGCCCGCCTTGGCGAGCGTGATCGCCAGCACGGTTCCCGCCAGCCCGGCGCCGACGATGGCAACTTCGACCTCGGACCGGCCGGGCGGCGCGGCGGGCGTCTCATGTTTTTCTGCGGTGCTCATTGCTTGTCTCCACGGCTTGTGGGGATGGCGTCCCGCCGCTGGGTGCGCTTCCAGCGCGGCGCCATTGCCGAACCATCGATGAATTCCAGCCCGCCCGCTTCGTTGAGCGTGTGCAGCTTGCGGCCGGCCCAGCCGGCGCCGGGGTTGAGGATCGTCTCGACGACCTGCTCGAAGCCGGTGTCGTCGAGCCGGGTGACGCGGGCGATGCCGAGCGCGGCGCCATAGCTCCTGCGGCAGTCCTGCACCGGCCGCAGAAGCTGGCCGTCGCGGCTGACCATGCGGCCCGCCGGCCGCGCCGAGGCGATGTCGATCAGCACAGGATTTTTCGGATGCGGCGTCCACGGCCCGCGGAAATCCGGCGCCGACCACAGATGAAGCTGGTCCGAGAAGGCGCCGCCGCCGTCGCGCACGGTGGCGAACATCCACCAGCGTCCGCCATGCTCGACGAGCGTGGCGTCGCTGGCGACGATATCCGACAGAAGCGTCGCTTCCTTCACCCAGCCGCCCGGGAAGGCGGTGGCGCGGTAGAGGTCGACGCTGCGGTTGGCGCCGCTTTCCGGCACCATCCACATCTGGCCGTCGCGCTCGAACACGAAGGGGTAGGAGAGGTGGTAGGGCAGTTCCAGCACCGGCTTCGGAGTGCCTGCCGGTCCGTCCGGTCCGAACGCCACCGCCGAAAGGATCGCCTTGCCGGCGCTGTGGATGTAGTCCTCGACGAACAAGGTCACCTGGCCGCGGTAGAGCACCGGGAACGGGTCGGCGTAGAAGCGGCTGCCGTCGTCGGGCAGGTCGCGCCAGCCCGATTTCGGATGGGCGCGCAGGGCATAAAGGTCCTTGCCTTTGGTCTCGCGCCAGCCGACCCGCCAGTGCGGGGCGTTGTAGCACAGGTGATAGATCTGCTGGACGATGCGGCGCGCCGTCGCCGAG
>JAFKFE010000435.1 GCA_017308345.1 Alphaproteobacteria bacterium
AATCGTTCTGTACATTGTTGAAGTCTCCCCCCTTCGCGGCCGCCATGACCGCGTGACGAACACTCCTACCAGATCACATCGGATCTTTCGCCACAGGAAGGCGTTCCGGGATATCAGTGAACAGGGTCCGGCCGTGGTTCACGCCGGCAGCCGTCGATGACAGGGTGTATGGTCCACTGGTTCTCCGGATCCTGTTGGGCCGCTACGGTCAGCGGCGAGCCAGCCGATTCCACGGCCTCGCACCAGCGGGAAGAGCTGCCGTCCGGAACCGGGGATTCGTCCCAACTGCCGTTCCATGTGCCGATCTTCTGACAGTGCTTGATCGGGTGGATCTCATTCCAGCCTTCGTGGGCGGAATCATAGACCCACGTTCCCTTGACGAACAGGATGTCGGCGCCTCGCCGCGTCGGATCATTGACATGAAGGTCGCCGAGATTCTCGTCGACATCGGTTGGATTGGCTGTGTCGAGAATACCGACGATGCCCCCGACTATGACAATTGCCGCCGCGATGACCGTCAGGATCGCGCATGCGATCCAGCCGAAGAAGGGAATGGCGCAAGCCACCGTCGCGGCGGTGGCCACCGGGATCGCGGCAAGGCATGCGATCATCAGATCGTAGACACCGGCTCCCTCGAATTCGCAGTGAAGCACTGCGGTAGGGTCGTCATTGGCCCACTGACGTGCCTCCAGCCCCTGCCAATCGAGGCCCGCGTTCTTGATCGCGGGTGTGTTGGCGATCAGGCGTCCGAACGGCGCGATCTTCTCGGCCTCGGCCTGCGGCGTGAATTCAAGGACGTTTCCCGGAACCAGATTGAGACTGTAGTCGGTATCGAAGCGATCGAGACCGGACTTCTCCTGGGGTGGATCGATCTTGAGCAGCCAGCCGACCGCGCATTCGTCGCCGCCGAGGCAGATCAGCCGGTCGTAAAGCCACCAGCGGCAGTACGCAAGGATGGCCGCCAGCGCGACCAGCAAGACCGCCGGTCCGGCAAAGACGCCGGCCAGGATCAGCGGCAGCGCAACCACGGCGGCGGCAATGATCACCTGCGCATATTGCTTGCCCAAATGATTTCCGACCGAGATGCATTTTGTGTAGTGCCGGTAAGCCATGGCGGTTCCTACCGTTCGACATAAAGCGTCACGCCGCCGGCAAGTCCGCGCGCGGAGAATGCATGAACGTTGACCGCCTGGCGGCCGCCAAAGCCGGCAGGCGGCTCGACATTGACGGAGACGGAAATCTCTTCACCGGGACCAAGGGCGGCTTGCGCCGGATCGAAGGTGACAAGCCAGCCGGCGGGAATGGGATGTGCCTGGCGGGTATGGCCGGTTGGCACTGCCGCGATGGTGCCGGGAAAGGTACGCAGCGGCCGGCGGGAGGGCCTCGGGCGGGGACGCTCGCCGCAGACCGGCAATTCAGGCAATGCATAGGTGTCGGCTTCAAGCCGGAATTCGGTCCTTTCCCGTTCGCCGTTGCGCAGGCGGAACTCGAACTTTGCCGGGGAATGGGCGACGCCGACGGTGGTGTTGTCCTGACCGAGGTTGTTGTTTGGGTTCACGTCGTCGAGCCAGTCCAGCAAAACCTGGATGCAGTAATGGCCCGGCTCGGCCGGCGTGCGCCATTTGACCGAAGCGAACGCCGGGTGATTTGCGCCGCCTTTGACGCCGAGATCGGTCTTCGTCTCGTCTATCCAGGTCGAGGTGGTCCCGATGCCGAAACTCAGATAGGAAAACTTCACCGGCAGATCGACGACCGGCGCCTCGGTCGAGTTGTTCCAGATGCGCGCGACGACCTCGTATTCGGTGTCCGGCTCCAGCATGTGCGGCGGGACGGTGACACCACCGCGCTTGATCTCGATATCCGGATTGTCCCAGGTGACGGCGAGGCCCTGGCCCATCAAATAATACTGAGCGTAGATCAAGGGGTCCGGCCGCTTGTAGGCGGGGTCGCTGATCTTGACACAACGCTGCGGCCCGCTCCGGTCGAGCCGGCTGGGGAGCTTGGCTCGTTCGCAAAGCAACCTGACGATCGCGCAAATCTGCCTGGCTATCCGGCGCAAATTGTCGGGCCAGTGCGCGAAGGCGTCGACGATCGCCTTCAGGAATTCCAGTATCTTAGGGACCGGGCTCACGGCCTGTCTCAGGCCGTCAGCGTCGTTGCCGGCGCATATAGAACCAGATCGCGGCGACTAAAAACGGCGCAAGGATCAGAAGAAGCTCGAATGATCCGGAACCGCCGTCAGGCGAAAATCCGAATAACTGCTCGATGAAATCCATCACAGCCTCCTCGGCCTGCAACAAAAATCGCAGTCAACAATGTCTTCGTATCTGTTGGGTGGCTGCCCCTCCGCCAGCGATCACCACCAACACCTCAGCTTGATAACACAAGCCAAGCAAAGTCGCCACACGCGATTGGTATCGCCGCGCGTGCAGTATTCCAACCGCGGTGGCGGCCATGCATATGCAAAAAGGCCGCGCCCCTCGTAGGGGACGCGGCCTGTTGGAGGCGCGGCGGTGCCGAGGCCGCTATTTGTAGGAGTGGACGAGGTCGAGCGACGCCACCGCGACGGCCAGGTTGACGCCGGTCTGGGCCTGGACGCTGAGCGGCTCCAGCATGAAGGCGCCGTTCAGGCCGCCCACGAGGAGGTTGGCGCCGCCGCCGGTCACGACGGAGGCCTCGGCGTTGACGCCGTAGTAGCGGCCGGCGAGGTCGCCGGCCTCATGATGGCGCGTCGCGGCAAGCACGGCCCAGACGAGCTGGCCCTGATGCGTCTGGCCGAGGTCCACGCCGAGCTTGGAGATCATTCCGGTATACTGCTCGGCCGGCCCGTGATGATACGGGCGGAAGGTGCAGGAGACGCCCTTGTTCGAGGTGATGACGTAGCCGACACCGCCGTCGATCGTGCAATCGAGCGTGCCGAGCCGGAGCGTGCCGGCGCTGACTGGGGAAGCGAGGACCGTGGCGGCAAGCGCGGCAGCGGCACAGGCAAGTGTTTTGATCATTGGAAAGGTCCTTTCGCGAAAATCCTGACCCCGGCTTAAACGATCGAGGTGCGCTGAGCGTTCCGCCGAAAACTTGGCACGAACATGGCAAAGGTTAACGCATCGGCTTGGGCGGTTAACGGATCGCTATTGCCGTTTCCGTGCTGCAACACCGCGTCTCGCGAAGCGGTGACCGGCCGCGCGCTGCATACCCGTTCCGGCGTCAGTTCCCGATCAACTGGCGCTGCCGGAGGTGCGCGACAGACCGTCCTTGGCCGGCTGGTAGTTCGGGTCGAGGTGGATGGCCTCGCGATAGGATTTGGCCGCCCTGACCTTGTCGCCGCGCCGCTCGTAGATCAGCGCCTGATTGGCCCAGGCCTCTGCGTTCTTGCCGTCGAGCTTGATGGCCATGTTGAAGTCGCTGAAGGCGTTGTCCTCGTCGCCCATCGCCAGATAGGAGAGGCCGCGGCCGTTGTAGGGTTCGGCGGCGTCCGGCGCCAGCGAGATCGCGGTCGAGAAATCCTCGATGGCGAATTTGTGCTGGCCCTGGCTCTGATAGATCAGGCCGCGATTGTGGTAGGCGCGGGCGTCCGTGGTGTCGAGCTGGATCGCCTTCTGGAAGTCGTTGAAGGCATCCTGGGTGCGGCCCGCCTTGCGGTAGAGATTGCCGCGGCCGATATAGGCGGCATCGTAATTGGCGTTGATCTGGATCGAGCGGTTGTAGTCGGCGAGTGCTGCTTCCTGGTTACCGAGGAAGCGCTCGATCAGCGCGCGGTTCGAATAGGCCTGATAGAAATTCGGGTTGAGCTGGATGGCCTGGTTGAAGTCCTTCAGCGCCGCCTGGTACTGGCCGCCGCGCCCATAGGCCGAGCCGCGCACATTATAGCCTTCGGGATCCTGCGGATTGCGCTGGATGACCGCCGAAAGCGAGGAGATGTTCTCGCTCGACCCCTGCGCCTTATCGATCGAGTTGAACTCACCTGTCGGAGTTGTCTGGCATGCTGCAAGCATCAGACCCGAAAGCAGGGCCGCCGTCAGGGCGAAGCCGCGAAAAGCGGTTCCGCGCTCCACGGTTATAGCGTTCATCTTTGTCCTCACTGCCGCGGCGCCGTCAGTCCGTTCCTCTCCGAACCGGCTCGAATCTGTAAACAAAAAGGTGGCGGCGATTCCGCATCGCGCCACCTTCGGTATCCTTCGAAAAGGACGAAAAATAGGCGTTATGAGCGCGGCGAGCGCGAAGCGCCGGCGGCACCGGCCGGAGCCGGACGCGGGGTCATCGGCAGCAGGCCTTCGCGCTGGGCGCGCTTACGGGCCAGCTTGCGGGCGCGGCGCACGGCTTCCGCCTTCTCGCGGGCACGCTTCTCGGACGGCTTCTCGTAATGACCGCGCATCTTCATTTCGCGGAAAATACCTTCGCGCTGCATCTTCTTCTTCAGCGCGCGAAGCGCCTGATCAACGTTGTTGTCGCGGACGAGTACCTGCACGGGCAATCCTGTCTTCGGGTTTGAAATCGTTAGGCAAACAGCCATAGCTGACATGCCTCCGCGGCGAATTGCACCGCGAATTGTGGCGGCTGATAGCAGAATCAGGCTGGGATGTCCACCTCTGATTGCGGGAAAGCGCGATCAAAAACCGATGCGCTGTCCCTGGAGGTTCGCTTGCCCTACGCGGTCGTCAAATGGAGGCGGGCAAAGTCCTCGAAAAACTCGCCGTAGTCGCAGGTGATCTCCTCGCCGGCCGCGATGTCGCGAATGGCGACGGCGCCTCCATATTGCGAGAAATCCGTATTCGGCCGCTCGGAGTGGTTCATGAAGCGGCCATTGTCGACCTCATAGACCATGAAGCCGGGCTTGTCGGGGCTCGGATAGGCATAGCGGTCCAGCAATTCCCTCAGATGCGGGGAGGCGGCTTCATATTTTTCCATCGGGATCAGCCGGTCGAAATCCGGATCGAGCCGCCAGATCGAAGCGCCCTTGCGGATCGGCTCGGCGGCGAAGACGCCGACGCCCTCGATGGCGCTCTGGGCAACATAGGTTCTGATCAGCAGCATCGTTCCGTCCCGGTTTCGACGCGAAAACGGAATCGTCAAATCGCGCCGAAATGCAAGGCCGCTTCGCGACATTTTCAACGGATCGGCCTGTCGGCCGGCCGCCGATCGGATCACGTCCGATTGATCGAGGCGCCTCCGACCGTTGAGCCGCGAGTCAGTCCGTTCCGGCGCATCGCACAGTCACGGCGCAAAACGGCAAGCGCCGTCGCAAACAGCGCAAGGATGGCAGCGCGGTTTCGCTAGTGATACACCTCGCGTGACGGACGACATCCGCGATTTTTGGCGCGAGGCTACAACGTGAAGAAATACTCGGTATTCGCCATTGCCCGCGAGGCGATGCGCGGCCACAAGGGCTGGGAAGAACAGTGGACCTCGCCCGAGCCGAAGAAGGAATACGACGTCATCATCGTTGGCGCCGGCGGCCATGGCCTGGCGACGGCCTATTACCTGGCGAGCGAGCACGGTATCACCAATATCGCGGTGCTGGAAAAGGGCTGGCTCGGCGGCGGCAATACCGGCCGCAACACCA
>JAFKFE010000436.1 GCA_017308345.1 Alphaproteobacteria bacterium
GCCGACTTCATCGGCCTCGACACCTGCCTGTCGATCATGCAGGTGCTGCATGACGGCCTGTCGGATTCGAAATACCGGCCCTGCCCGCTGCTGGTGAAATATGTCGAGGCCGGCTGGCTCGGCCGCAAGACCGGGCGCGGCTTCTACGACTATCGCGGCGACCATCCGGTGCCGACGCGCTGATCTTTTTCCGGTTGAGCGCCTAATTCAGGACGCCGCAGCGAGCGGCGGATGCGTCGCGCGGTCTTTCGAATTTTCGTCGGACGAAACCTCGTCGGGCGCCGCGGAAACGCAGCCGCGGCCCGCCGCCTTGGCGGCATAGCAGGCGGCGTCGGCGCGGGCGATGATCTCGTCCGCTTCGCCGCTATCGGCGCGGATCGGCGCAAGCCCGATGCTGGCGCCGATTGAATGCGGGCGGCCGTCCCAGCTGAAATCGAGGTTGCAGATGGCGTCGATGATCGAGCGCGCCGCGATCGGCCCGCGCGCCGCGGCAGCCGATCGGAGGATAACGGCGAACTCGTCGCCGCCGAGCCGGGCGACAATGTCTTCCGGACCAAGCGCGTAGCGCAGGGTGTCGGCCACGCGCTTGAGCAGCGCGTCGCCCGCGGCATGGCCGCCGGTGTCGTTGACGGCCTTGAAGTGGTCGAGGTCGACGAACATGAACTGATGCTCGCCGCCATTGAGGCGGCACAGATCGACCAGTTCCTCCATCGTGCGGATGAAGCTCGAGCGGTTGGCGAGCCCGGTCAGCGCGTCATGGGCGGCGGCGTGGGCCAGTTGGCGCTGCAGGGCGCGCGCGTCGGTAAAATCCTGGAAGACGATGACCAGACCGCAGAACTCGTCGCGGTCGTTCATGATCGGCGACACCACCTGGCGGATGCTGCAGCGCGTATCGTCGCGCCGCACGAGGACCGCGCGCGTGTTGTGGTCGCAGCGAGGCCGCTCGCTCGCCGAAGGGCGCGTCAAGCCGATCCTCTGTCCGCTCTCCTCGTCGACCGCCCAGTAGACATGGCCGAGCACCTTTCCCAAGGCATCGCCGACATCAACGCCGGTGAGGTTTTCGGCGACAGGGTTCATGAAGGTGATGCGGTTGGCCGCATCCGTGCAGATCACGGCGTCGCCGGTCGACTGAAGCGTCACATTGAGACGCTCCTTCTCGTCGGCCAGCATTGCCGCCGAGACCATCAGGCGCGCCTCGGCCTCCTTGCGCTCAGTGATATCGGTCAGGCTGCCGATGGCCCTGATCAGCCGGCCCTCCGCGTCGCGCTCGATCGCCTTGCCGCGGTCGAGTATCCAGACCCAGTGGCCGTCCTTGTGCCGCATCCGGAACTCGGCTTCGAAAAACGGCGTTTCGCCGGCAAGATGCGCGCGGTCCGCTTCGGCGACGCGTTCCTGGTCGTCGGGATGGATCATGGTCAGCCAGCGGTCCGGATCGCCGTCGAGCTCGCCATCGGCGTAGCCCAGCATCTCCACCCAGGTTTCGGAGTAGGTCGTCCCCCCTTTGCGCATATCGAGGCTCCAGACACCTTGCCCGGCGCCGGAGAGCGCGAAGTTCCACCGGGTCTCGGCCTCGGCTATGCGCGCCTCGGCCTGTTTGCGAGCGTCGACGTCCTCGATCTGCGACACCAGGTAAAGCGGCTTGCCGGTGTCCTCGTCGCGGATGACCGAGCCGGCGAGCTGCGCCCAGACCGGGGTGCCGTCCTTCCTGAGGTAGCGCTTTTCGAAATGGTAGGAGCTGATCCTGCCCTCCTTCACGCTCAGCATCGTCTCGTGGCCGATCGACAGATCGTCCGGATGCGTGATCTGCGGGAAGGTCAGCGCCTCGATCTCCGCGCGGCTGTAGCCCAGCATGGCGGCGAAGGCGGGGTTGGCCTGCTGGATGCGCCCGTCGAGGCCGACAATGGCGACGCCGATCGCCGAATCCTCCATGGCGCGGCGGAAGCGCTGCTCGCTCTCGGCGATCTGGCGGCGGTCATCGACGATGCGGTGAATGAACAGCGCCGACAAGGACAGCGTCGCCGCCGTGATCGCGGCTGAAATCTCCAGGCAGAGCTTCAACGCATCGGCGCCAAGTTCGAGGCGGGGCAACAGGATCGCTACGGCGGCGGCAACCAGCCCGACCGCCAGCAGGCCCCGCGCGGCGTACCTGTCGGCACCAAGCCCTTTCCAGTTCAACCACGCCACGATGCGATCCCACCCAACACGCAACTGCACGTTGCCACAACCCTGGCGGATCGGTTTTAAGGAATGGTTGCGTGGACGGTGGCGATCACTCCGACAACCGGCAAACGATTGCCGGCATGATTAAGGGACCGTTTCGAAAATCGCCCCGACGGTTACCAGCGCACGAAAAGCCGCCCGCCGATGGCGCCGAGCAACGTGAGGAAGGCGATCGCCATCGTATACCAGGTGGCGACGAAGAGCGGCGAGTCGTCGAAGCAATGCGCGGCGTAGAAGGTTGCCGCGACTCCGCCCGCGAGCAGGCCGGCGGCCGCGCCCGCAAGCACCGGCCGCGTCGGCGCGCCATGACGCAGCGCTGCGAGAAGGATGGCAAGCGGCCCGATGCCGATCAGCGGGATGAAGGTCAGGCAGATGTACCAATTGGTGCCGACAAGGCGCCTGCCCCATTCGGCGGAGGGCACGGCGAACAGTTCCAGAACAACGGCGATGGCGACCAGAAGCGGCGCGACGACCATCCAGGCAGATGCCCGGGCTGTCGACGCGCCCGGCGTCGACAAGACTCGAATCAGGGTAAAGGCGCTGGCGGCGAGCGCCGCCGTGAAGACGAATTTGGAAAGGAAGCGCATCGTGTGCATGGCCGGCATGATGTCGGGGCGCGGACCAATGGTCGCAAAGAAAACCACCGCCGCGATCATTGCCGCCACGCCGACCGCCAGCCACCAGGCCTTGCCCATCGGCATCGCCTTGTCGCGGGCATCCGCGTCGAGCGCCTTGATGAGATCTTCTGTCCTCATGTCACCGTTG
Organism: Alphaproteobacteria bacterium; assembly: GCA_017308345.1. GTDB lineage: Bacteria > Pseudomonadota > Alphaproteobacteria > Rhizobiales > Rhizobiaceae > Mesorhizobium. The sequence goes on from JAFKFE010000436.1 coordinate 2,986, forward strand.
TCCGAACCTCTTGGCGATCGCTGCGAGGCCGCGATGCAGCGACACGCGCACCGCCGTCTCGCTGATGCCCAGCTTGCTCGCCGTCTCGCCGATCGAATGGCCATCGACCGAGATCGAGGAGACCACCGAGCGTTGCGCGGGCGGCAAGCCGTCGAGCGCCCGGTTGATGTCGCGCTCGCTGACCGTCTCCGGCTCCGGCTCGGCGAAGGTTTCGGCGATCTCGTCGATCTCGACCTCGATGCGGCGTCCGCGCCGGCGAAACGCGTCGATCAGCTTGAAGCGCGCGATCGCGAAGACCCACGGCAACACCGGCGCGTCCATCCGCCAAGTATGACGTTTCACGTGAATGGCCAGCAAGGTTTCCTGCACGACATCCTCGGGGTCGACCCCGCCCTGAACGACCTTGCGCCGGACAAAGCCGCGAACGAGGGCGGCTATCCGGTGCAGAAAGTCGGCATAAGCCCTTTCATCTCCCGCGATCGCGGCCCTGAGCAGCCGGGAGAGTTCGGCCTCGTCCTTGCCGGTCACAAGAGTCTACCCCCGATGTTCGCGTCTCGGCCCTGGTTTGTTACGTGGCCGGCGAAATAATGTCCAAGCCAAACTACCGCAAAATCACGAAAGTGTGCGGCATGGCGACGGATTGAAGCAGCGTCACAATGTTGACTAAGATAATCAGGTATTGATAGGAGCAGCCCCGTAGTGCCCCCTGTCTCCAGATTTGAGGACGATATCGATGAAGATTGCCCTTTCCACGCTCGCCGGCGCCGCCCTGGCGCTTGGCCTCATCGCCGGCCCGGCCATGGCCGAGGAACAAGGTATCATCGTCTACAACGCCCAGCATGAGAGCCTCGCCAAGGAATGGGCGGCGGGCTTCACCAAGGAAACCGGCATCAAGGTCACGCTGCGCAACGGCGGCGACAGCGATTTCTCCAACCAGATCGTCGCCGAGGGCGCGGCCTCGCCCGCCGATGTTTTCCTGACAGAGAATTCGCCGGCGATGGCGATGGTCGAAGCTGCCGGCCTGTTCGCCCCGGTCGATGCCGACACCCTCGCCCAGGTTCCGCAGGAATACCAGCCGTCGAGCGGCAAGTGGGTGGGCGTCGCCGCCCGCAGCACCGTCTTTGCCTATAACAAGGACAAGCTGAAGGAAGACCAGTTGCCCAAGTCCCTCGTCGACCTCGCCGATCCGAGCTGGAAGGGCCGCTGGGCCGCCTCGCCGTCCGGCGCCGACTTCCAGGCCATCGTCAGCGCCCTGCTGCAGCTCAAGGGCGAGGCCGCCACCGCCGACTGGCTGAAGGCGATGAAGGAGAATTTCACCGCCTACAAGGGCAACAGCACGGTGATGAAGGCGGTCAATGCCGGCGAGATCGACGGCGGCGTGATCTACCACTATTACTGGTTCGGCGATCAGGCCAAGACCGGCGAGAACAGCAAGAATGTCGGCCTGCACTATTTCAAGAACCAGGATCCGGGTGCCTTCGTTTCGGTGTCGGGCGGCGGCGTGCTGGCCTCCAGCAAGCATCAGAAGGAAGCCCAGGCGTTCCTGAAGTGGGTGACCGGCAAGGGCGGCCAGGACGTGCTGAAGAATGGTACGTCCTACGAATATGCGATCGGCAAGGGGGCCGAGTCCAACCCGAAGCTGGTGCCGCTGACCGATCTGCAGGCCCCGAAAGTCGATCCGGCGACGCTGAATTCCAAGAAGGTCATCGACCTGATGACGCAAGCCGGCTTGCTTTAGTTCGCGTTCGTCCTAAAAGGGCAAACGACCGTGCTCCCGCGGGACTTCGCTTCCGTGGGAGCGCTTTTGTTTTGGAGATGGCCTCGTCGATGACGATCATCTGCGTTCGCGGGCGCGTCCGCGGTTCATCACGTCGCGTCCAGGCGGCATATTTCGACTGATGGCGTCCGCGATCCACCTCACGCCTTCCGCGCTGCCGGCGGCCGGGATGAAGAAGCACCGGTCCACGTCGTGGATCACGCTCGCCGCGGCGCTGATCTCCCTCGTCGCGCTGCTGCCGCTCGGCTTCATCGTCTGGGTCGCGATCCAGACCGGCTGGGATACGGTGGTGGCGCTGATCTTCCGCCCGCGCGTCGGTGAACTGCTGGTCAACACCACGCTACTCGTCATCGTCACCGTGCCGATCGCCATCGCGCTGGCGGTGGCGCTGGCCTGGCTGACCGAGCGCAGCGACCTGCCGGGCAACCGCTGGTGGTCCTGGCTGTCGGTCGCGCCGCTCGCCATCCCCGCCTTCGTGCACAGCTATGCCTGGATCAGCTTTGTTCCAGGCCTGCACGGGCTATGGGCCGGCGTGCTGGTCTCCGTTGTCGCCTATTTCCCGTTCCTCTATTTGCCGATCTCCGCCGCGTTGCGCCGGCTTGATCCGGCGCTGGAAGACGCGGCGGCGGCGCTTGGCCTTGGCCCGGGGCGGGTTTTCGCGCGCGTCGTGCTGCCGCAGCTGAGGCTCGCCATCTGCGGCGGATCGCTGCTGGTCGGCCTGCATCTGCTGGCCGAATACGGCCTCTATGTCTTCATCCGCTTCGACACGTTCACCACCGCGATCGTCGACCAGT
>JAFKFE010000437.1 GCA_017308345.1 Alphaproteobacteria bacterium
GGCGGCGAACAGCGGCGGGCGCAGGGCGAGGCCGCATTCGACAGCATGCGGGGAAGCGCCGAGGACATGGAAGCGCAACTGATAGCCAAGGTGCGCGAGAAGCCGGTGACGTCGCTGGCGATCGCGGCGGGCGTCGGTTTCCTCTTCGCCCTGCTTTCCCGCCGCTAGCCGCAGATGGATACGCTTGCCTCGCTGATCTCGGCCCTTGCCTCGGGCGAGGCCAAAGCCGCCTTGCAGAAGGCGCGGACCGCGGCAATCCTTTACGGGCTTGCCGCCGTTCTTGCCCTGTGCGGCGTCGGCTTCCTCGTCGGCGCAGCCTATATCTGGCTGGCGGCGCGCTTCGGGCCGCTCGCGGCCAGCCTCGGCTTCGGTGTCGGGTTTCTGGTGATTGCGGGGCTCGTCCTCGTCATCCACAAGCTGGCGGCCGGCGCACGCGCCAAGCGGCGCGCGCGCGAGCGGCAGGCCGACGTGACGGCGATGGGCATCGCGGTCGGGTTGAGCCTGCTTCCCGCGTTGCTCAGGAGCAAGGCCGGGCTGGGGGCGGTTGTCGCGCCCGCTCTCGCGGTCGTCGCCTACGCCATATATCGTGAGAACGCCAGGCCCGGGCCGCCAAACGCGGACCCGGAGGAAAGGCCCTAAGCCGATGCTTGCCCGGGATGCGGACCGCTACTGACTCTGACCGCTGACCGGCGGCGATCTGCCTGGTAGCAGTGAGGCAGCTTCCGGGCGGAAATCCGGGGAATTCATCAGGCGGCTTTTGCCTGCGCGCTGCTTGAGGGGACGAGCACCTTCAGCGCGCCGGGATGTATCTCGATCGTGGTTTCGCGCTCGAGCTTGACCAGTTCGCCGTCGAGGACTGCGCTGAACTTCCTTGTCCGGGAGTGTATTTTCAGCACAACCTTATCGGACTCATGGACTTCAACATGCGCGCTCTGGCGCAACCGCCCCCGCAAAATATCGAGCAGCAGCTTTGCCAGATGATGACGCCGGCGCGCTACGCTCACATAGATGCCGAGCACGCCTCCGGAAGGGTTGTCGGCATAGGGCAGGTGGCCTTCGCCGAACAGATTGTTGCTGATGCCGATGGCGAGGCTAACCTTGAGAGCGGGTGGGCTCTTGATCGCTGCCCATGCGGCGCGCACGGAAGCCTGCATTTTTCCGAAACGTGATCCGAAATCCATGGTCCGGCGCAGTTGCACCATCCTGGCATGCATGCCGACCGAGAACTGATGCACGAAAGGCCGGCCGTTGGCACTCGCCATGTCGACGGTCATTACCTCGCCGTCGGCAAAGGACTGCAGCGCCTCTTCCAGCGTCTGCGGAATGCCTAGGCCGCGCGCGAACAGGTTCATCGTCCCGGCAGGCAGAACGGCCAGCGCCTTCTTTTTGTTCATGAGAAGGGACGCCGCGGTGGAAATCGTGCCATCGCCGCCTCCGGCAAGAACGACGTCGACATTGCGCTTGGCAATGGCCTTTTCGAGGGCAGCCGCGATATCGCGGCCGGCAACAACATCGATCTCGACCGAGTGCCCAGCCGCTTCGAGCGTTTCTCGTATCCGGCCAGCAAACGCGTCCAGGTCGAGGGTGCGTAAAGTCTCCCCGTCCCGGTTCAGAATCGCAGCAAATCGCATGCTCCACTCCGTCTTCGGGCCGAGCGCCCGGCCGCAGGCGGCAACGAAAAGGCCGCGCAAAGGTTCCCCGGAAGAACGGGAATCCCGGGCGGCGCGAGGCATGGCTTTTTGGGAACAACGCCTCGGTCACGACGTTGTGAAACTGTCGAACAAGCCGGGTTGGGCATCCGCGCCAAGGCGCGATGGTCAAGACACGGCATGCATGAATCAGGCATGAGGAGAGATGATATGATCCGCACGCTCTTTGCGACCACTGCGCTCGCGACATTGCTTGCAACCGGCGCATTTGCGCAAACCGCAACGCCGGCTCAGGCCCAGGCTCCGGCAGCCGAAAGCCCGGCGCCCGTGGCGCCCGCCGACGGTGCTCTGATGACCAACATCATCGGCGAGTCCGTTTATAACGGCAGCGGCGACGACGCCCAGAACATAGGCAAGGTCGACGATGTGGTGTTCGATTCCACCGGCAAGGCCAAATCCGCCATTATTGGAGTAGGCGGGTTCCTTGGTGTCGGGAAAAAGGATGTGGCCTTCGATTACAGCAAGCTCGAATGGGCCGAAAAGAATGGCGACCGTTGGCTGGTGGCCAAGACCACCAAGGAGGAACTGAACGCCCAACCGGCCTTCGACAGCAAGGCTTATGGTGCCGAGGCGGCGCAGTCCACCGATGCCACGCAGCCGGCGGCGACCGATTCCGCAGGCACGCAGAAACAGGCGGCTTCGCAACCGGCCCAGCCGGTGAAGAAGGCGGATGGCAATCTCGTCTCCAACATCATGGGCGAGTCGGTCTATAACGGTACCGCGGACGACGCCCAGAAGATCGGCGACGTGAAGGACATCGTGCTCGCCAAGGACGGCAAGGCGGAATCGCTGGTGATCGGCGTTGGTGGCTTCCTCGGCATCGGCACGAAGAACGTCACCTATGACTTTACCAAGGCAAAATGGGCGGAGAAGAACGGCGACCGCTGGCTGGTGGCGGAGACGACGAAGGAGGAACTGCAGGCGCAGCCCGACTTCAACCGCAAGGCCTATGATCCGGCGCCCGGCTCGTCGACGACCCAGAACAACGCTCCTGCGGCGACCACGCCCGCGGTAGTGTCTTCGGACACGACTTCCGACAAGGGGGCAAAGCCGGCAGAGCCCGCCAAGTCGACCGCTGAAAACGAACCTCCGACGCCGCCAGCCCAGAGCACGGCCGAGAACAAGCCCGCCGATAACGGCGTCGCCGCAGCACCCGACCAGACCGAAACCGCATCCATCGACAAGTCGACGCTGACCGAGATGCCCATGGGCAACATCCGAGTTGACGATCTGAAGGGCACCACTGTCTACGGCGCTAACGATGCCGAGATCGGTTCGATCGGCGACGTCGTGTTGACGCCCGACAACAAGCCGGACGCGGTGGTCATCGACGTCGGCGGCTTCCTCGGCATCGGCGCAAAGGAAGTCGCGGTCGGCATGGACAAGCTCAAATTCATGACGGACAAGGACGGCAAGAAATACCTCTACACCAATTTCACCAAGGAGCAGCTCGAGAAGCAGACCGCCTACGACAAGGGCAGCTACGCCGAGAAGCGCGACCAGCAGCGCATGATCTTCAGCGATTGAGGCGGACCACACCAACCGAGAGAGCCCGCGCCTGCCGTGGCGCGGGCTCTCTCATGTCGCGGAGGAAGGCCGGCCGGCGACATAGCCGGCCACCCCGTCTTCCGTCAGTTCCGCCAATGCCAGCGACTGATCGAGGTGAGCAGCACGCCAGGCGAGCATCCTCTCTGCGAACTCAAGCCGCCTCGACAGATAGGCCGGATCGTTGGCGACGTCGCGGAGCTCGCCCGGATCTTGCGCCAGGTCGTACAGCAGCGGAGGCAGGCCGCCGCCGAAATGGACGTATTTGAAGTCGGCCGTGCGGATGACGGCCAAGTTGCAGTCGCGCGACTCCATGCCGAAATGGCGTTCCGCTTCGCCGCCGGCGATCGTGCGGAAATCGAATTCCCAATGCGCGGCGTCGCGCCATCCGGCTGGCGTCTCGCCATCAAGCCACGGTGCGAGCGATCTGCCGTCAAGATGATGCCGCGGCGCGGCACCGATCAATTCGAGCAAGGTCGGAAAGACATCGACAGCCTCGGTGAAACGGTCGACGGATGAACCGGCCGCGGTTCTCCGGCGCGGGTCGCGGATGATCAGCGGTATGTGGTAGCTGGCGTCGAAGAAGCCGCCCTTGCCGAGCATGAAGTGGTCGCCCATCATTTCGGCGTGGTCGGAGGTGAGCACGACGGCGGTGTCGTCCCATGCGCCTGCCTCGCGCAGTTCCCGCCAGATGCGGCCGAGCTGCGCGTCGACCTCCGAAATCATGCCATAGTAGATCGCGCGGATACGGCGGAAATTCTCCTCGCTCCAGTCCGGCACGCCGCCCTCCATGCCCGGAACGAATTTCGCTCTTTTCTGGAGGGCGAGATCGTAGGCGAGATAGGGGTGGCATGCGGCTTCGGCCTGCCGGTCCGCCGCGCGCTTGAAGGCAGGACCTTCAGCCGGATCGTACATGGTGTTGTAGGGTTCCGGCACGATGAAAGGCGGGTGCGGGCTGATAAAGGAGATATGCGCGAACCACGGCGCGCTCTTCTCCTGCTCGCCGAGCCAGCGGATGAATTCGCCGGCCAGGAAAGCGGTCGGCGTCTGGTCCTTCGAATAGACCGGCGGCGCGTTGGTCACGTCGCGTTCCGCCTGGCCGCTGGCCGGACGGTGGATATCCGGGCTGCCGGCGCCCGTGTCGATGCCTTGTGCCTTGAGCCATGACAGCCACTGCTTCTGATGCTCGGGCAGGGCCTGACGCACGGTGAAGCCGGGCAGCACGCCCTCATAGCTGCGCAGGCGCGGGTCCTCTGCCGCAAGCCGGCGCGGGTCGAGCGAGACATCGGTGTAGCCGAACAAGGTGGGGTCGTAGCCCGCCGCGCGCGCCGCAAGCGCGATGTTGCCATGGCGCGCATCGAGCGGCGTGCCGTTGCGGCAGACGCGGTTGTTCATCTGGTAGAGGCCGGTGTAGAGGCAGGCGCGGGCCGGCGAGCAGGGTGCTGCCCCGCCATAGTGACGCCGGAAAAGCACGCCCTCGGCGGCAAGCGCATCCGCATTCGGCGTCCTCACGACCGGATGGCCGGCCGCCGACAGGCAATCGCCGCGCCACTGGTCGCAAGTGATGAGGAGAACATTCGGGCGGCGAGGCTGGTTGTCCAAGATCGTCTCCTTGTGAGGCGCCCAGATGGAACGGAAATCATCCGCGTTGCAAGCCAATGCCGGTGATGGATTGGTGAACGTATTTCGAGCAGTCGTTCACTATTACGACACAGTCCATTCTGTGTTTGCCCGCTTTGCCGCCGGCCTGCCTATCCTCATATTGGCGTGGACAGCGGCGGGGGCCGCGCAAGAACAAGGGAAGGAGCACGAATCATGCTCAATCAGATCAAGGGCCTGCATCACGTCACCTCGATGGCGAGCGACGCACGCCGCAACAATGAGTTCTTCACGAAAAAGCTCGGCCTGCGCCGGGTGAAGAAGACGGTCAATTTCGACGCGCCGGACGTCTACCATCTCTATTACGCCGACGAGGTCGGCACGCCCGGCTCGGTGATGACCTATTTCCCGTTCCCTGACATCGGCAAGGGCCGGCACGGCGTCGGCGAAGTCGGCACCACGGTGTTCTCGGTGCCGGAAGGCACGCTCGGCTATTGGGAAAAGCGCTTCGCCGACGAGGGTGTGGGCAATGTCGCCCGCGCGGAAAGTTTTGGCGAGAAGCGGCTCACCTTCACCGGGCCCGATGGCGACAGTTTCGCGCTCGTCGAGGACAAGGCCGACAACAGAGCGCCCTGGGTCAAGGGCGGGGTTCCCGGCGACGAGGCGATCCGCGGCTTTCACTCGGTTTCGCTCCGGCTGAAGGATGGCGGCGCCACCGAGGAGCTCTTGAAGTTCATGGGCTATGAGGAGGTCGACAAGTCCGGTAACGTCCGCCGGCTGGCCATCAAGAACGGCAATGGCGCCGATGTCGTCGACATCGAATCGCTGCCGGGCGCCGGCTTCGCCAATCTCGGCGCCGGCTCGGTGCACCACGTCGCCTTCGCGGTCGAGGATCGCGCCAGGCAGCTCGAAGTGCGCAAAGCGCTGATCGACACGGGCTATGGCGTGACGCCGGTCATCGATCGCGACTATTTCTGGGCGATTTATTTCCGCACGCCGGGCGGCGTGCTGTTCGAGGTCGCGACCAACGAGCCGGGCTTCGACCGCGACGAGGATACCGCGCATCTCGGCGAGGCGCTGAAGCTGCCGACGCAGCACCAGCATCTGAGGCCTTATCTCGAACAGCATCTGCAGAAGCTGGAAGGCTTAGCCATGAGCAAGGACGCTTACATCCACAAGGTGCTGCCCGGTTCGCCGGGCAGTCCGCTGCTCTTCGTCTTCCACGGCACTGGCGCCGACGAGAACCAACTGCTTGATTTCGGTCGCGAGCTCGTGCCTTCGGCGACGATCATCTCGCCGCGTGGCGATGTGTCGGAGCATGGTGCCGCCCGTTTCTTCCGCCGCACCGGCGAGGGCGTCTACGACATGGACGACCTGGCGCGCGCGACATCGAAGATGGCGGGCTTCGTCAGGGCGCATGTCGGGGCGGCGAAACCTTCGGCTGTGCTCGGCCTCGTTTATTCCAACGGCGCCAATGTCCTGGCTTCGGTGGTGTTCGCGGAGCCCGGCCTGTTCGATGCCACGGCGCTGATGCATCCGCTGATCCCATTCGAGCCCGAGGTGCGGGGCAACCTTGCCGGCCGCCACATCCTGATCACGGCCGGCAGGCGCGACCCGATCTGCCCGCCCAATCTGACGTCGCGGCTCGAGGCCTATTTGCGCGCCGACGGCGCCGATGTCACTGTGGAATGGCACGACGGCGGGCATGAGGTTCGGCCGAATGAAACCGAAGCGGTCCGGCGGCTTT
>JAFKFE010000438.1 GCA_017308345.1 Alphaproteobacteria bacterium
CGGTCATGCGGCGCGATGACGATGACCGGCATGTTCTCGTCGATCAGCGCGATCGGGCCGTGTTTCAGTTCGCCCGCCGCATAGCCCTCGGCGTGGATGTAAGAGATTTCCTTGAGCTTCAGCGCGCCTTCCATGGCCAGCGGGAAATTGGTGTCGCGGCCGAGATAGAGCACATCGGAATAGCGCGAGATCTCGCGCGCGATCCGTTCGATCTGCTCTTCGAGCTTCAGCACCTGGTTGGCGTAGCGCGGCGCTTCCGACAAAGCGCGCACCAACGCCTTCTCCTCCTCAGCCGAAATCGTGCCGCGCGCCACGCCGGCCCGCACGGCAAGCGAAGCCAGCACCGAGAGCTGGCAGGTGAAAGCCTTGGTCGAGGCGACGCCGATCTCCGGCCCGGCAAGCGTCGGCAGCACGACGTCGGATTCACGCGCCATGGTCGATTCGCGCACATTGACGACCGCGCCGATCTTCATGCCGGCCTGCCGGCAATAGCGCAGCGAGGCCAGCGTGTCGGCGGTCTCGCCCGACTGCGAGATGAAGAAGGCCGCGTCGCTCGCCGACAGCGGCATCTCGCGATAGCGGAACTCGGATGCGACATCGATATCGACCGGCAGACGCGCATAGCGCTCGAACCAGTATTTCGAGATCAACCCGGCGAGATAGGCGGAGAGCGCCAGCCGGCCGATCCTGGCGAAGTCGAACGGCAGGTCGAGCGGCTTCGAGGAGCCCGAGACGAAATCCACGTAATGCGCCAGCGTGTGCGAGATCACCTCTGGCTGCTCGTGGATTTCCTTTTCCATGAAATGCCGGCGGTTGCCCTTGTCGACCATGAAGCTGGTCGACAGCGACTGCTGGCGCTTGCGGTCGACCTTGTTGCCGTCGATGTCGTAGATGGTGACGCCGTCGTGGCGCACCACCGCCCAGTCGCCGTCCTCGAGATAGGTGATCGAGTTGGTGAAGGGCGCCAGCGCGATGGCGTCCGAGCCCAGGAACATCTCGCCATCGCCATGGCCGACGGCCAGAGGCGGGCCGTTGCGGGCGCCGACGATCAGGTCCTCGTCGCCCTTGAACATGATCGCCAGGGCGAAGGCGCCCGAGAGGCGCTTCAGCGCCGCATGCGCGGCTTCCACCGGCTTCAGCCCCCTGGCGAGCTCGCGCGCCACCAGATGCGCGACGACCTCGGTGTCGGTCTGCGAGGCGAATTTGTAGCCGTCGCGGGTCAGTTCGTCGCGCAGCTCGGCGAAATTCTCGATGATGCCGTTATGGACGATGGCGACGCCGTCGGAGAAATGCGGATGCGCGTTGGTCTCATTGGGCACGCCGTGCGTCGCCCAGCGCGTGTGGCCGATGCCGATCGTGCCGCCGAGCGGCTCTTCCTTCAGCCGGCGTTCGAGGTTGATGAGCTTGCCTTCGGCGCGGCGGCGGCCAAGCTCGCCATGCTCGACGGTGGCGACGCCGGCCGAGTCATAACCGCGATATTCAAGCCGCTTCAGCGCGTCGACAATAAGCGGCGCGACCTGTGAATGGCCGACAATTCCAACGATACCGCACATGGCGCTTGCCCCCGATTCCCAGCGGAAAACCCAGCGTTATCTAGGGATCGCTGGGCAGTCGCGAAAGTCACTTTGCGTTTCGTTCCGTGTCAGCGGAACGGTCTTTTGCTCCATGCACCATGCCATACGGCGCTTGCAATCCGGTTACTCCAATTGTTCGCCTTTTCAGGCATTTGGTTCTCTTTCCGGCAGGATTTGGCTAAATATAGGGTCATGAGCGAGCCCACCACGACACTCTGGCGTCCGGTCGGACCGAAGGAGCTGGAACTGATCAAGGCTTCAGGCATGCGCGAGTTTCCGCCACGCCTGCCGGACCAGCCGATTTTCTATCCCGTGCTCACCGAAGCCTATGCCGTCCAGATTGCCCGTGACTGGAATGTGCCAGCCAGCGGCTCCGGCTTCGTGACGCGGTTCGAGGTCCTGAAAAGCTTCCTCGACGACTATCGCGTCGAGCACGCCGGCAGCAGGGCGCATCTCGAATACTGGATACCCGCCGAAGACCTGCCTCGATTCAACAAGGCGATCGTCGGCAAAATCGAGGTGACGGCGGCCTTCGGCGAAACCATCGAAAGCACCGCCTGAAACGCTATTCCGCCGCGGCCTTCTTCTTCGCCGCGGCGGCCGACGCAAAGCGCTCGCGCAATTCCTTGCCCTTGCCGGGGATCGTCTTCTGGCGAGCGCGACCGAAGGCCAGCGCGTCATCGGGCACGCTTTCGGTGATGACGCTTCCCGAGGCGATGTAGCCGCCCTTGCCGATCGTGACCGGCGCCACCAGCGACGAGTTCGAGCCGACAAAGGCCCCCTCGCCGATATCGGTGAAGAATTTGGAGTAGCCGTCGTAATTGCAGGTGATGGTGCCGGCGCCGATATTGGCCGCGGCGCCCACGCGCGCGTCGCCAATATAGGTCAGATGGTTGACCTTGGCGCCCTCCTCGATCGTCGCCTGCTTGACCTCGCAGAAATTGCCGACCTTTGCCTTGTTGCGAAGATCCGCGCCCGGCCTGAGCCGCGCGAACGGCCCGACATCGCAGTTCGAGGCGATCGTCGCGCCCTCGATATGGCTGAAGGCGTGGATCTTGGCGCCCGAGGCGATCCTGACGCCTGGCCCGAACCAGACATTCGGCTCGACGATCGTGTCGGCGCCGATCTCGGTATCATACGAGAAATAGACGGTTTCAGGGGCGATCAGCGTCACGCCGGCAAGCATCACCTCGCGCCGCCTGCGCGCCTGCCAGATCGCTTCCGCCTCGGCAAGCTCGGCCCGGTTGTTGATGCCGAGCGCGCTTTCGAAGCCTGCCTCCGTCGCCACCACGTCGAGCCCCTCCGCGCCGGCGATCTCGACGATATCGGTCAGGTAGAACTCGCCCTTGGCGTTGTTGTTGCCGACCTTGTCGAGCAGCCGAAGCGCATGCTTGCCCGCTACCGCCATCATTCCGGCGTTGCAGAAGCCGATCTTCTTCTCCTCCTCGGAACAGTCCTTTTCCTCGCGGATGGCGACCAAGTGGCCACCTTCCTCGATCAGCCGGCCATAACCAGTCGGATTGGGTGGACGAAAGCCGATCACCGCGACGGCGGCACCTTCCGCCAGTTTCCTCCGCGCGGCAGCCAACGCCTGCGCATCGATCAGCGGCGTATCGCCGAACATGACGAGAATGTCGTCATAACCCTTTGATATCGCTTCGCGGGCGGCAAGCACCGCATGCGCGGTGCCCAACCGCTTCTCCTGCACGAAGGTCTCGGCCTTGGGCGCGAATTTCTGCGCCGCCTTGCGCATATCCTCTGCCCCATGGCCGATCACCAGCGCCAGGCCAGTTGCGCCGGCCGCCTCCGCCGCCTTTACCACGTGAGCCACCATCGGCAGGCCGGCAATGGCATGCAGCACCTTGGGCATGGCGCTTTTCATGCGCGTGCCCTCGCCGGCGGCGAGGATGACGGAAAGGCAGGATCTCTGGCTCATGGAGGACAACCGTATGAAATGATTTGAATCAACGCATGCTAGCAGCGGCGTGATGCTGCACCAATGCGGTTAAATTCCGGTGAGACGGCTGAGCGGCTGGCTTTCGATCGGCGAACCCGCCTTTCGATCCAGCTCCCAGGCGGCAACTCAGCCCAACCGCCCGAGCACCGGGAAATTCTCCAGCAGCCAGTAGGATGTGCTCTGCACGCCGCCGGTGAGGAAGAACAGGCCGGCGACGACCAGCAGCGCGCCGATCGCCTTCTCGACGCGGCCGAGATGGACGCGGAATTGGCCGAGGAACCGCATGAAGGCGCCGGAGAACAGCGCCGCGACCAGGAACGGGATGCCGAGGCCAAGCGAGTAAGCGGCAAGCAGCAACGCGCCCTCGCCCACCGTCTCGCGCCCGCCGGCCAAAGTCAGGATCGGCCCCAGAACCGGGCCGATGCAGGGCGTCCAGCCGAAAGCGAAGGCAAGCCCCATGACATAGGCCGCGGCCATGTTGGCCGGTTTGCCCTGCGACTGGAAGCGCGCCTCGCGCGAGAGCAGAGGGATGCGCAATATGCCGAGAAAGTTCAGGCCCATGATGATGATGAGCGCGCCCGCCACCATCGCCAGCGGCTCCTGCCAGATGCGCAGCAGACGGCCGATGGTCGAGGCGCCGGCACCAAGCGCGACAAACACCGTGGAGAAGCCGAGCACGAAGGCGAGCGAGGCATAAAGCAGCGCGCCGCGCGTGCCTTCCCGCGCCGTCACGCCATGATTGCCGCGGAAATCGTCGACCGAGACGCCGGCCATGTAGCAGAGATACGGCGGCACCAGCGGCAGCACGCAAGGTGACAGGAACGATATCGCCCCTGCCCCGACCGCGCTGACATAGCCAATGTCCAATGCCATTTCGTCCGCCCTGATTGTGCTGGCGCCGATATAGCGACGCGGACGGCTCTTCGCCAATCACCATTGTGTGGCCCGCCGCCGCTCATCAAGGAAGAAACAGCCGCGCCGATGCGTTGTCGGGATGAGCGCGTGATTGCCGCGCGCTTGTTCTCAGGGAGATTATCATGAAAGCGATCGCACTCGGATTTGCCGCTCTGCTGCTTGGCACCGCCGCGTCCCAGGCCGCCGAGGCCTGGAAGGAAGCCGATGTCGGCGGCACGAAGATCTACACCGACGTCAAGGGCATGACGCTCTACACCTTCGACAAGGACGAGAAGGGCAAATCCAACTGCTACGACAAATGCGCCGCCAACTGGCCGCCGCTGAAGGCAGAGGCCGGCGCCAAGGCCGACGACGAATGGACGGTCGTCGACCGCACCGACGGCACCAAGATGTGGGCCTATGACGGCAAGCCGGTCTATACCTTCGTCAAGGACAAGAAGGCCGGCGACATGACTGGCGAAGGCGTCGCCGGCGCCTGGCACGTCGTCAAGGCCGATTGAGTTCGGGCCACCCGGCGATCCGGCTGCCGGCTCCGTTGATCCGGCAGCCAGCCATCTTTACCGGTCGTCCGCCTGGTTCGAGGCGCGCACGCCTCCATCCCCAAAAATGTGATCTTTGCCATACACTCTTAGAGTGTATCGCCGATCGCCGCTTCCCAAATTGGCCGCTTCCCCTTGACCGATTGCAAAAGCACGGCCATGTGAGCGACGAAAAGAGTGGGATTTCGTCGTGCGTCGCGGAGTTCTTCCGCCACCTCACAGCTGATTAAGAGACCTCATGGACGTCGTCGTCGTCGAATCGCCGGCCAAGGCGAAGACAATCAACAAGTATCTCGGCAAGAACTATAAGGTCCTGGCCTCGTTCGGCCATGTCCGCGATCTGCCGGCCAAGGACGGCTCGGTGCGCCCCGATGAGGACTTCGCCATGTCCTGGTCGGTCGACACCGCCTCCGGCAAGCGCCTGGCCGACATCGCCAAGGCGGTCAAGGATGCCGACGGCCTGATCCTCGCCACCGACCCCGATCGCGAGGGCGAGGCGATTTCCTGGCATGTGCTGGAAGTCCTGAAGCAGAAGCGCGCGCTGAAGGACAAGCCGGTCAGCCGCGTCGTCTTCAACGCCATCACCAAGGCCTCGGTGCTGGACGCCATGGCCAATCCGCGCCAGATCGACGCGCCGCTGGTCGACGCCTACCTCGCCCGCCGCGCGCTGGACTATCTCGTCGGCTTCACGCTGTCGCCGGTGCTATGGCGCAAGCTGCCGGGCGCCCGTTCGGCCGGCCGCGTCCAGTCGGTGGCGCTGCGGCTGGTCTGCGACCGCGAATCCGAGATCGAGCGCTTCATCCGCGAGGAATACTGGCAGATCGCCGCCATCCTCAACACGCCGCGTAACGATGGTTTCGAGGCGCGCCTGACCGCCTTCGCCGGCAAGAAGCTGCAAAAGCTCGACATCGCCAACAAGGCGCAGGCCGACGACATCAAGGCGATGCTGGAAGGCGCGACCTTCAAGGCATTGTCGGTCGAGGCCAAGCCCACCAAGCGCAATCCCGGACCGCCCTTCACCACCTCGACGCTGCAGCAGGCCGCCTCTTCCGGGCTTGGCTTTTCAGCCAACCGCACCATGCAGGTGGCGCAGAAGCTCTATGAAGGCATGGATGTCGGCGGCGAGACCGCCGGCCTCATCACCTATATGCGAACCGACGGCGTTCAGATGGCTCCAGAGGCGATCGAGGCCGCACGCAACGCCATCGTCAGCGAG
>JAFKFE010000439.1 GCA_017308345.1 Alphaproteobacteria bacterium
CCGGGCAGGGGGGTTGCGATGGCCGACAAAACCGGGCCAGACGGAACCGGAGAAACCGGCCGCGGCAGGCAGCCAGAAGCCACCATCCGCGACGACGAACTTGAGCGCCGCCGGCGCAGTCTCGAAGCATCGCTTGCAACGAGGCGCACGGACCGGCTCGAGGGGAAAGACGAAGCGAGAGCTGCGACCGGTTACGGTCAGGCGCTGAAACTGTCCAGCGAGTTCATCGCCGGAGTGGTGGTCGGTGTCGGCTTGGGCTGGATCATCGACCGCCTGGCGGGAACAGCGCCCTGGGGTCTGATCGTCGGCCTGTTGCTGGGCTTTGGCGCTGGTATACTCAATGTCCTGCGCTCGGCGGGACTGGCATCCGAATTCGGCCAGAGCGGCAAGCCGCGCGAGCCGAAAGAATGAAGTGGGGCGCCGCAAGGCGCTGAAGTGAACTTAAGAAGCCGTGTGGCTTTGACGGGGATTTAAAGTGGCTGCTGCTGACAAGGTCGATCCGATCCACCAGTTCCAGATCCATCCGATCATCCCGCTGCATATCGGCGGCTACGACGTCTCGTTCACCAACTCTTCCCTGTTCATGGTCGTGACGATCGTTCTCGCGTCGGGCTTCCTCTACATGAGCACGGCCGGCCGCGCGCTGATCCCCGGCCGTCTGCAGTCGATTTCCGAAATGGCCTACGAGTTCGTCGGCAACATGCTGCGCGACGCCGCCGGCAAGCAGGGCATGCAGTTCTTCCCGCTGGTGTTTTCGCTGTTCATGTTCGTGCTGGTCGCCAACCTGATCGGCCTCTTCCCCTATTTCTTCACCGTCACCAGCCACATCATCGTCACCTTCACGCTGGCGATCCTGGTCATCGGCACGGTCGTCGTCTACGGTTTTGCCAAGCACGGCCTCGGCTTCCTCAAGCTGTTCGTGCCGCATGGCGTGCCGGGCCTTCTCCTGCCGCTGGTGGTGGCGATCGAAGTCATCTCCTTCGTCTCGCGCCCCGTCAGCCTCTCGGTTCGTCTTTTCGCCAACATGCTGGCCGGCCACATCACTCTGAAAGTGTTCTCCGGCTTCGTCGTCAGCCTCAGCGCGCTGGGCGCCGTCGGCATCGCCGGCTCGGTGCTGCCTTTGGCCATGGCCGTCGCGCTGACCGCTCTCGAGCTGCTGGTCGCCTTCCTGCAGGCCTATGTCTTCGCGGTGCTGACCTGCATGTACCTCAACGACGCGCTGCACCCGAGCCACTGATCGATTTTCACCGGCGCTCCGGCGTCAGCATACCCAACGTACCAACTGCAACGAACAGAGAAACCACAGGAGTTTTGAAATGGACGCAACTGCAGCAGCTGCTATCGGCGCTGGTATCGCCTGCATCGGCATGGGCTGCGCGGGCATCGGCCTCGGCAACATCTTCGGCAGCTACCTCTCGGGCGCGCTCCGCAACCCGTCGGCTGCCGACGGTCAGTTCGGCCGCCTGATCTTCGGCTTCGCCGTGACCGAAGCTCTGGGCATCTTCTCGCTCCTGATCGCTCTGCTCCTGGTCTTCAAGTAAGATCGAGAGCTGACGAAAGGGGCCGCATGGTGCGGCCCCGTCCATGGACAGGGGAATGAGATGTTCGTGACATCTGCCTATGCGCAAGAAACAGCGCCGGCCGCGGCCGAGGGCGATACGCATGCGGGCACTGCCGTGCCTGCCGCGGAGCATGAAGCGTTCCCGCCGTTCGATGCAAAGACCTTCCCGTCGCAGATCCTGTGGCTGGTCATCACCTTCGGGCTCTTCTACCTGTTCCTGAAGCGGGTTGTGATGCCGCGTCTTGGCGCCATCATCGATGTCCGCAACGATCGCATCACCCAGGATCTCGACCATGCCGCGAGGCTGAAGGGCGAGGCTGATGCCGCCGTTGCCGCTTACGAGCAGGAACTGGCGGAGGCCAAGGCCAATGCCAGCAAGATCGGCCAGCAGGCAAGCGACGCCGCCAAGGCGGACGCCGAGAGCACCCGCAAGAAGCTCGAGGCCGAGCTTGAGAAGAAGCTTGGCGAGGCCGAGGCGAGCATCGCCTCGATCAAGGCCAAGGCGATGAAGGAAGTCGGCACGATCGCCGAGGACACCACGTCGGCCATCGTCGAGGCGCTTGTCGGCGGCAAGGCCGACAAGTCCGAGATCGCGGCCGCGGTCAAATCCGCGAGCCGGTGAGGAGCGGGATCATGGACGCCACATCACTCGCCACGCTCTGGGCCACCATCGCCCTGATCATCTTCCTCGGCGCCATCATCTATCTGAAGGTGCCGGGCATGCTCACCAAGTCGCTCGACGCCCGCGCGGCCAAGATCAGCGCCGAGCTCGAGGAGGCGCGCAAGCTTCGCGAGGAGGCGCAGCAGCTGCTCGGCCAGTATCAGCAGAAGCGCAAGGAAGCCGAGAAGGAGGCCGCCGACATCGTCGCCGCCGCCAAGCGCGAGGCTGAATTGCTTGCTTCCGAGGCGGCCAAGAAGACCGAGGACTACGTCGCCCGCCGCACCGCGCTTGCCGAGCAGAAGATCGGACAGGCCGAGCGCGAGGCCGTGAGCGAAGTGCGCGCCAGCGCCGTTGACATCGCCGTCGAGGCCGCCCGCGCGCTGCTCGCCGCCAAGGTCGACGCCAAGGCCGGCGCCGATCTGTTCAAGTCGGCGCTCAACGACGTGAAGGCCAAGCTGAACTGAGGCTTCCTAAGCTTCGAACATGAAGCCGCTTGGGCGACCTGGCGGCTTTTTTGTTGTTTGAAGGAAACGCGGCGCGGAAGCTGCCGATCTCCCCCCTTGTGGGGGAGATCGGCCGTCATCGGCGCAGACGCCTTACTCCAATCCGACGAGAGTTTCCTCTTCCGCCACCTCGGCCCCGCCCAGCCTGAACGGCGCGAATGAGGTCCGGTGCAGCCGTGCCACCGGTCCATGCGTCTCGATCGCGGTGCGGTGGCGGACCGTCGCGTAGCCCATATGCACTTCGAAGCCGTAATGCTCGTGATGGCCGCCGCAGCCGCACATCATGCGGTCTCGCATCACCTTGGCGACGATCGAGGCGGCGGCGATCGACTGCGAGCGCTGGTCGCCCTTGATCAGCGCCCGGCCTTCACAGGCGAGCCCGGGCGGGACGTCACGGCCATCGGCCAAAGCCAGTTTCGGCTGCAGCGAGAGACCCGCGGCGGCGCGGCGCATCGCTTCGAGGCTGGCTTTCAGGATGTTGCTGTTGTCGATGCCCTCGGCGCTGATCGAGGCCATCGAGACGCTGAGCGCCGAGCCGAGAATCTTGAGGAACAGCGCCTCGCGCTGCAAATGAGTGAGGCGTTTGGAATCGTCGAGGCCTTCCGGGATATTGGCGGGGTCGAGCACCACCGCGGCGGCCACCACCGGCCCGGCGAGCGGACCGCGGCCTGCCTCGTCCATGCCGGCGACCGGCCACAGTCCGTCGGCCATCGCCTTCGTCTCGATCGAGAAGTCGGGCTTCTCGACCATTTCAAAGAGAAGCGGAGAATCGGAACGCGCGCGAGCCATGGTGCGGCGAGGTTCGCATCGGCTCCGATTCTCCGCAAGTCCCTCCGGGTCGGGTGGGGCGCCGGACCGGGAGGGCACCGTCTCACGGCCGGGGGACAGGGGCCGGACGGGATGCTTCAAAGGGACTGCAATTCCAGACGGAAAACCGCATTGCCTGGAACTGCTTAGTGCCGGCCAGTCATCGCCGGCACCGAGGTTAAAGCAGCATCAGCTGCTCGCCGGCGCCGGAGCCCGCGACGAATTGATCGACGCGAAGCTGCCGTCGTTCGGCGTTGAGGCCGAGGCGCTTGGCGGCGATCTCGAAGCGTCGGCCGATCTGCCAGGCATAGGGGCCGGCGCCCTTCATGCGCTTGCCCCATTCGGAATCGTAATCCTTGCCGTCGCGCATCGAACGGATCAGCGACATCACATGCCGGTAGCGGTCCGGATAATGGCGCAGCAGCCAGTCCTTGAAGATCGGCGCCACTTCGAGCGGCAGGCGAAGGATGACATAGCCTGCCTCGCGGGCGCCCGCGGCTCTGGCCGAATCGAGGATGCGCTCCATCTCCGGGTCGTTGAGGCCGGGAATGATCGGCGCCACCATCACCGATGCCGGAATGCCGGCATCCGAAAGCTGCCTGATCGCCTCCAGCCGCTTGGTCGGCGTCGACGCGCGAGGCTCCATCGTTCTGGCCAGCATCCGGTCCATCGTCGTCACCGAAAGCGCCACCTTGGCAAGGCCACGCTCTGCCATGCGCGACAGGATGTCGATGTCGCGCGTCACCAGCGCCGACTTGGTGACGATGCCGACCGGATGGCCGCGCGCCTCCAGCACTTCCAGGATCTCGCGCATGATGCGGTATTGCTTCTCGATCGGCTGGTAGGGATCGGTGTTGGTGCCGATGGCGATCGTGCGCGGCTGGTAGCCGGGCTTCGACAATTCCCTGTCCAGCATGCGCGCCGCATCCGGCTTGGCGAACAGCTTCGATTCGAAATCCAGCCCCGGCGACAGGCCCATGAAGGCATGCGTTGGCCTGGCGAAGCAGTAAACGCAGCCATGCTCGCAACCGCGATAGGGGTTGATCGAACGGTGGAAGGAAATGTCCGGCGATTCGTTGCGGGTGATGATGGTGCGCGGCTTCTCGACCTGCACCTCCGTCTTGAAGGGCGGCAGTTCTTCCAGCGAGTTCCAGCCGTCGTCGAACACATGCCGGCTGACCGGCTCGAACCGGCCCGACGGATTTATGCCGGCCGAGCGGCCGCGATTGCGGTCGGGCCGCACACGCATGCCGCTCTGCTCGATCATCGCGTTTGCCATTTCGGCTCTGCCTGCTCCGAAAGCAGCAATGTCGGCGCGCACGATCTGTTCCATCTTCGCCCTCTCCCAGGGACTGTCGGCAGGCTGTCGAATCGCTCTGTTCATGAAACTATTCCTATTTTGCTCATGAGAACAAAGCAAGAACTTTTTCAACCTGAAAGCGTAGCTGGCGCAAGGCGCCGCTTTCCGCTATTCGGCTATGGATGCTCAGCGTTCTCATCGAGACCCGTAACGACGAAGAGGGGCTTGCCCGCACGCTCGCCTCGCTGGTCGGTGGCGCGGTCGAAGGCGTCGTGCGCGAGGTCGTCGTCTGCGGTTGCGGCTCGACCGACCAGACGCATCGGGTGGCAGAGCATGCCGGCTGCCATTATGTGACGGGCGGGATCGGCGCCGGCATCGGCCAGGCCAAGGGCGACTGGCTGCTGCTTCTGGAGCCCGGCGCGCGGCTTGCCGAGGGATGGATCGACGAGGTCGTCGCGCATACGGCAAAACAGACCATGCCGGCTCGTTTCTCGCGCGCCCGCGCCGACCGCGCGCCTTTCCTGGCCCGCGTCTTCTCCGGCAACCGCGCGCTCGCCGAGGGTCTTGTCATCAGCAAGCGTCAGGCCTCGGCCTTGGCCAAGAGCGCGCGCGGCGCCGAGGCCCTGGCGCGCGGCCTTGCCACCAGAAGGCTGAACGCCGAAATCTGGGTGGCTCCGCCGAAGTAGGTTCTGCCTCTTGGCGCCTTGCGCCTG
>JAFKFE010000440.1 GCA_017308345.1 Alphaproteobacteria bacterium
TGATCGTGTTGCCGATCGACACGATGTCGGAATATCCGACCGCAACTGCCAGGGACGTGCTTTTCGTGACGTTTATGTACTGGTTCGTCATCGGCGGGATGGCGATGCGGAGGGCCTGAGGCAATACGATCAATCTCAGGGTCGGCAAGTAACGAAACCCCAGGGCGGCCGATGCCTCGGACTGTCCGGCAGGCACCGAAAGAACGGCCCCTCTTACGATTTCCGCAATGTAGCCGCTTGTGTAGAGCGTGAGACTGATGACCAGCGCTGCAAATTCGGGAGTGACGGAAACTCCACCCTGGAAATTGAAGCCGCGTCGCTGCGGCAGATCCAGCGCAAAGAAACCGGAGACCAGAAGCAAGCACGCACCTGAGAGAGCTGCCGCGACCGCCAGCCGGCGCAACGTCTTGCGCGAGCGCCCCCTTACAACTCGCCAGCCGACCAGCACCGCCGCGGCGGCAATGAGACAGAGGCCGAGGATCGATGGCGCTGAATGCTCGCCGGTAAGGCTCAGAAACGGCAACCAGATGCCGCGATTGGAAAGAACCACGCCGCCGACCGGCTCCCAGGCCTGGCGTGGCACAGGCAGGGAGAACTGGATGATTGCCGACCATGCGAAGAGTTGCAGCAGTGGCGGCACATTGCGCAGCACCTCGACCACAAGACCCGCGCAGCCGCGAAGCAGCGGGTTGGAGGAAAGGCGCAGGACACCGATCAGCGTCCCCACGACGGTCGCCAGGGCGATGCAAGCAAGGCTGGCCTTGATCGTATTCAGGAAGCCGATGAAAAGCGCTTTTGCATAACTGTCGGTGCCTGAGAACGGCAACAGGCTGTTTCCGATGTCGAAGTTGGCGGAGTATCGCAAGAACCCAAAGTCGACGCTTATGTTGCGGCTGCCTAGCGTGGCTACTGAAAAACGCACAAGCAGCAATATGCCCGCGAACATGGCTATCCACGTCAGCGCATAGCCTAGGAGCGTGTATTTCCTGAAAAGCGAGGCGGAATTCGGCAATGGGCACCTAGCGGAAGTGGGGGTTGTCTCGCGCCCGCGGGCGAGCGCGAGACAAGAGCGGTCACATCGGCGGCGCGTAGAGCAGGCCGCCCTTGGACCATAATGCGTTCGCGCCGCGCGGGAGACCAAGAGGCGAGCTGGCGCCGACATTGCGCTCGAAGCTCTCACCATAGTTCCCGATCTGTTTGATGACGTTGTAGGCCCAGTCTTCCGAAACGCCGAGCGCCTTGCCGTTGCCCGGATTGGCACCGAGCAGCGTTTTGATGGCCTCGCTGCCAGTCGCCTTCATCTGGTCGACATTAGCACTGGTGACGCCCTCTTCTTCGGCGGTGATCATCGCGTTCAACGTCCAGCGCACGATGGCGGTGAACTGTGGATCGTCCTTGCGCACGACAGGCCCGAGAGGCGACTTCGAGATGATTTCCGGGAGGACGACGTAATCTCCCGGCTTCTTCGCGGTGGAGCGGATCGCGGCAAGGTTCGAGGAGTCCGCCGTGATCGCATCGCATCGTCCGGAAAAGAACGAGGCATTGAGCGATTCCTGGTTCTCGATCGCCAGGGGCTGGTAGGTCATCCCATGGGTGGTGAAGTAGTTGCGCGTGTCCACTTCCGCCGCAGAACCCTGGTTCATGCAGATCGTCGCGCCGTCGAGTGCCTTGAGATCCGTGATCTTGGAGGCGACGGGGACCATGAACGCCAGGCCGTCATAGAAATTGATGCCGGCCCAATCCAGGCCTAGCCCCGCGTCGCGCTGCATCGTCCAGGTGGAGTTTCTCGTCAGTACATCCACTTCGCCGGCCTGCAGCGCCGTGAAGCGAACCTGCTCGGAGGTCGGAACGAAACGAACCTTGGAGGCGTCGCCGAAGATCGATATGGCGATTGCCTTGCACATATCGACGTCGAAGCCGGTCCAATGACCGGAACTGTCGGCGACGCTGAAGCCGCCGAGGCCGGTGTTCACGCCGCAAACGAGTTCGCCGCGGGACTTGATCTTGTCGAGCGTCGGCCCGGCGGATGCCTGCTGCGCGATCGAGAAAACGGCGCATGCAAGAATTGATGTGAGCAGTTTTTTTCCCATTCCTATTCCCCTTTCTTGCTTGGTTTAACCGCGCCCTGTGGCGCCAGTTGGCCTGTTGGGCCTCCCTTGTTCAGATCGTGAACAGGTCCCCAGACAGGTATTTGTAGCCGGTGTCGCAGATCACCGTGGTGACGGTGCGCCCCTTGCCGAGGCGCTTGGCGATACGCAGAGCCGCAACGACATTGGCCGCCGCCGACTTGCCTCCGAAAATGCCCTCTTCGCGCGCCAGCCGACGAGCCATGCGATAGGCTTCCTGATCGGTGACGGCCTCGATCTCATCGACGAGATCGTAGCGAAACAGCACGCCGGGCGGACCGTCGCCAACGCCGTCGATGTGGTGCACGCCCTTGGGGCCGCCGGAGATGTGCCTATAGCCAGCCGGCTCCACGGCGACGCCGATAATATCCGATCGATGGTCCTTGAAGACCTCCATCGTTCCCGAGAAGCAGCCGCCGGAACCGCAGGTCATCGTGAAGGCATCCACCTGGCCTTCTGTCTGATCCAGGATTTCCCGTGCCATGGCGTTATAGGCCCTTGGATTTGCGGGGTTGGCCATCTGATGCAGGTAATAGTTGCCCGGCAGGCGCCCCAGTTCCTCGACCCGGGCGTGCATGAGATCGAACAGCTCCGGATAGGTCGCCTTGCCGTGAACGCTCGGAATGATGTCGAGGAACGCCCCGAAAGCCTGGATGGTCTTCAGTTTTTCGTCGGCGAACGCGTCGGAGGTCACGATGGTGCAGGGATATCCCTTCAGCGCGCAGATCATCGCGAGCGCGGTTCCCGTGCTGCCGCCGCTGGCCTCGACGACGCGTTGGCCGGGCTTGAGCTTGCCGGTACGCTCGGCATCCTCGATCATCGAAAGAGCGCTGCGGTCCTTCGAGCTTCCGGTCGGGTTCTTGCTCTCTAGCTTGACAAGAACGCGCGCGTCGCCGGGCGCGGGAAGTTTCCGCAACTCGATGAGCGGCGTGTTGCCGATGGTCGAGAGAAGGTTGAAATCTTTATGTATCATTTTCACTCTCTTGCGGAGACCCAACACGATTGCGACGGCAGCTGTCAGGTGGCGCTCACGCCTTGCTGCAGCCAGGTATTGAGGGAATCCGGGTCGACGGCCGAAATGCCGCCATCCGCCATGAGATTGGCGCCGGTGATGTAGGATGCATCGTCGCTTGCCAGGAAC
Organism: Alphaproteobacteria bacterium; assembly: GCA_017308345.1. Taxonomy (GTDB): domain Bacteria; phylum Pseudomonadota; class Alphaproteobacteria; order Rhizobiales; family Rhizobiaceae; genus Mesorhizobium. The sequence continues at coordinate 3,268 of JAFKFE010000440.1, forward strand.
AGAATCGCGGCGGCGATCTCCTCCGGACGCGCCGGTCGCTTCAACATGCCGCCCTGCCCAAAACCTCGGACAAACTCCTCGGGGGTCTTGCCGAGCGCCGCGGCGCGCTTCTCATGAAACCTCGTGAACACCGGCCCCGGCGAGATGGCGTTCGAACGGATGCCATCCTTGGCATGGTCGTAGGCGATGCCGCGGGTCAGGCCGATCACCGCGGCCTTCGTGGTGTCGTACTCGACCATGTTGCCGCCGGCGGCGGTCGAGCGATTTGAAGAGACGTTGACGATGCTTCCGCCGCCAACGGCTTTCATGGCAGCTACGGCCGCCTTGGCACAAAACGCGTATCCCTTGACGTTGACGCCCAGAATGCGATCCCAGGTCGCGTCATCCGTGTCCAGGATGCCGTGATAGTGACGGATACCGGCATTGTTTACGAGAATGTCCAGACGCCCGAACCGCTCGACCGCAGCTTGGATGAAAGCGGTTGCCTGGGCTTCATCCTGGGTCCTAGCCGACACGAACAGCACCCTCTCGCCGGATCCGTTCAACTCGGCGGCGACCGCCGCGCCGCGCTCTTCATCGACATCGGCAAAGCAGACTTTGGCGCCTTCGGCGACAAAACGGCGAACAGTCGCCTCGCCAATGCCCGATGCGCCGCCAGTTATCGCGGCGACTTTTCCTGCCAGTCGGTTCATTCACAGCTTCTCCTCAAATCGTCGACGATCTAATCGTATAAACGACGATTTGAGTCAACAGAAAATGACGACTGTTAGTTTTTCGCCCGCTGCAATGCGATATTGGTGACGCGTTCAGGTGCGGCATAAAGCTGATAGGGCGCGCCCTCGGCGAAGGGATGGACCTGCACCGCATCGACATACCCATACCTGGTCGGTTGCTGTGTGACCGGTGCCTGCTGGAACTCATGTCCGCGGAACGCATCGAAAGCTACGGCAAGGCCGCGGCTGTCAGGGTCGCGGGCGAGATCGAGTACGCCTCGGCCATGATCCACACCCTGCGCTTCGGCAATGTGTTCCGCGATGCCATCGGCGGCACGACCTATCTCGAATTCTGCAACACACGCAACGCGCCGGGCGCGCTTTTGTCATTGCCGATGATGCACAAGAGCGAGAACGGCCGCCGCTCGCATTTCATCGCCGCCAATTTCCGGATCGCCGACGGAACGGCGGCCGACGAGATCGTCGTGGCCATCGGCGCGGCGGATGACGGCCGGGTCCACCCGCGGATCGCGGACCGTTTTCAGGACATACGGGAGATGGAACAGGAGGCAGCGGTATAGCGTGTCGCGAAGGCCGGCGCGGATTGCCGGGATCTGCCCGTCACGCCGGCGCCCGCGAAGCGCCATTCCGCTGCTGCGCCCTCTTGCCGAGATAGAGTTCCTGCATGACCGACGACCGTTGCAGCTCGTCGATGCCGCCCGAGGCCACGATGCGGCCGGAGTTCATCAGATAGCCTTGCTCGGCCACCGAGAGCGCCAGCCCGGCGTTCTGCTCGACAAGGAGCACCGCCGCGCGGAATTTTTCGCGCACATCCAGGATGATGCTTTGCAGTTCCGACACCAGCAATGGCGACAGTCCGAGCGACGGTTCGTCGAGCAACAGGATGCGCGGTCTGGCCATCAGGCCACGCGCGATCGCCAGCATCTGCTGCTGGCCGCCGCTGAGCGTGCCCGCCTTGGCGCCGCGCTTCCTGGCGAGGATGGTGAAATAGCTTTCCATCAAGCCGATGTCGGCCTCGACCGCGTCCCGGTCCGTGCGGCAGTAGGCGCCGAGCAAAAGGTTCTCGCGCACGCTCATGTCGGCGAACACGTGGCGGCCCTCCGGCACCATCACGACGCCGAGCGTTGCCTTCTGGTCGGCGTGAAGCGCGGTGACGTCGCGGCCGTCGAAGGTGACAGTGCCGCGCCGCGGCTTCACCAGGCCGGCGATGGAGCGCAGCAGCGTCGTCTTGCCGGCGCCGTTGGGGCCGAGGATGGTGACGATCCCGTTTTGGCCGACCGTAAGCGAGACGTCGCGATTGACAGCGACGGGCCCATAGCCGGTATCGACATGCTCGACGGCAAGCAGGCTCATGACGCGCCCATCTTCTTGTCGGAGCCCTTCTTGTCCGGGCCGAGATAGACCTCGCGGACCTTGGGATCGGCGAGCACCTCGGCCGGCGGGCCTTCGGCGATCTTGGTGCCGAAATCGAGCACGACGAGGCGGTCGCAGAGCTCGGACATCATGTCCATGTCATGGTCGATGAGGCAGACGCCGATGCCTT
>JAFKFE010000441.1 GCA_017308345.1 Alphaproteobacteria bacterium
CGAAAATGCGGGTTGGGCAGTAGGCAGTAGGCAGTAGGCAGTAGGCAGTAGGCAGTAGGCAGTAGGCAGTAGGCAGTAGGCAGTAGGCAGTAGGCAGTAGGCAGTAGGCGGGGAGGGTTCAGAGCCTGTTGCCCAATCCCTACCGCCTACTGCCTGGCCTTCAATCCCCCAATGCCTGCTGGTCCGTGATCTCGAAGCGTTCGGAAACGCCGACGCGGATCATGTTGAGGCTGCCTTCGCGGGTGAAGCGGAATTGGCCGCGCGAATCCGCGCCGGCGGGCTGGCCGCCAAGGAATGAGATCGTCCGGGTTCCGCCGTCCGGCCAGGTCACGGTGACATCGGCCTTGCCGTCATCGCCGCGCACCACCTTCACCGCGCAGCGGGTCATCGGCTGGCCGACATAGCGGGCGCAGGGGATGTCGCCGTCAACACCGCTTCCGGTCGTCGCGGCCTGGTCCGGCTTCGGCTCCAGCCGCGCGACGGTTTCCGGCTTGGCGGCCGGCGCCTTGGCCGAGCCGTCGGGCCGCGGCGTCGGCACCGGAACGGCGGCGGCGGCGGCCGGCGGATCGTCAGCTGGTGGCCCCTGGTCAGCGGTCTCGGCGGGTGCCTCTGCCTGCGCGGCCGGCTGCTCCGCCGGCGTGGCGGAAGCGGTGATATCCCCGGCCGAAATGGTATCGCCGGCCGCATAGGCCAGGCCCACGGCATCCTGCATGGCATTGCCGGTGATGGTGGCGACGGAAGGCGGCGCGGCCTGGCCGCCCGCGCCGAGCCGCGCCGCGAGGTCGGGCGGCGGCAAGACCGGCTGCCTGGGCGCGCGGCTGGTCGCGCTGGCATCCACCGGGGCAGGGGGCGGCGCGGTGTCGCTTTCCGCCTCGGCGCCGACGCTGGCGATCGTCTCGCCGGGAGGGCTGGCGGGGGCCTGGGCGGCATTGGCCTGAGGGGCAGGGGCTGTAGCCTGATCCTCGGAAATCGTCGCGGGGTTGTTCGGGGTGAGATAGCGCGCCGGCGCCCAGCCGACGAGGGCCGGGTTCTTGACGTCCTCGACCTTGCACCAGGGATAGCCGTTGAAGGTGTTGCAGCCGTAGTTCTTGAGCGCCGTCCCGCTCGGCAGACGCGCCTCTGTCTTGCCGATGGCGGAAGCCGTGGCGCGGATGTTGAGCAGATCGTCGGGCGCCAGCCCGCTGACCACCGAGATGATCGGCGCCGGGGCTTCCTCGGCCGTGACCGGCAGCGCCGCGACAAGCAGCAGGGCGGCGGTCAGCAGCGTCGTGCGAAGGGTCAGCTTGCGCCTCATCACCTGGCCATGGGCGAGAGATTCCTGTTCCGGCGAACCGCTTCCGGGGAAGGGTCGGCCGCCGAGGCGGTTTTATAGGGGAGGAGGCCGCGCGATGTCATCCGGAAAAGTCTCGCTGGCTCAGGCCGGAACCTCGACCTCGGAAGCGCCGACCGCGGGCAGGTCAGGGTCGCCGTCGGCCGCCGCGATCACGCTGTCGAGCAGGCCGGGAAAACGTTTGTCGAGGTCGTCGCGGCGCAAGGTGATCAGCCGGCTGGTGCCGACCGCCTCGCTGTGGGTGACGCCCGCCTCGCGCAGCTTGGCCAGGTGATAGCTGAGATTGGTCTTGGAGGCGAGGTCGAGGAACTTGCCGCAGCTCATCGGCACGCCTTCCTTGCTCGCCAGATAGCGCACGATGGCAAGCCGGGTCGGATCGCCGAGCACGGCGAGCACGATCGGCAGGCTGATCTGGTCGGTGGCTGGGTGGGGCAGGCTCATGACCCAGAATTAAGCATAAACGCGGCGAACTTCAACGCAGCTTCCTTTTCTACCCATCGCGGGAGCCTCTGCATTTCGGCCTGGTCCTGACACAGGGCTGTCAGCAGGCTTCAGTTATTTTCTCCCGGCTCGGTTGACATCATGCCCTGATATGTCCAATTGTTCAATAACTTTTGAACTAAGGGCAATTCCCCATGGACAAGCGGATCTTCTGGCTCGCGCTCGGGTCGTTCGCGATCTCGACCGAAGGCTTCGTCATCTCAAGCCTTCTCCCCGACATCGCCGCCGACGCCGGCATTTCCGTGCCGCTCGCCGGTTCGCTGATCACCGCCTTCGCGCTCGCCTATGCGATCGGCGCGCCGGTGCTCGCGACGCTGACCGGCGAATGGGACCGGCGGCGCGTCATCCTGTGGACGCTGGTGTTCTTCGTGATCGGCAACATCGTCGCCGCGCTGAGCTCGTCCTTCGAACTGCTTCTGATCGCGCGCATCGTCATGGCGCTGTCGTCCGGCCTGTTCGCGGCGACCGCGCAGGGCACGGCCGTGGCGCTGGTCGACGACCATCACCGGGCGCGCGCCATCGCCGTTGTCGTCGGCGGCACCACCGTGGCGGTTGCGGTCGGCGCGCCGCTCGGCGCGCTGGTCGCGGCGATCGCCGGGTGGCGCGGCACGTTCTTCGCCATCGCCGGGCTCGGCGCGCTTTCGGGCGCGATCCTGTGGTGGCGGCTGCCGCGCGGCATCATCGGCACCAGGCTGCCGCTGAAGCGCCGGCTGGCGGCGGCCATCCGTCCCGGCGTGATGCCGATCCTGCTGACCACGGCGCTTGCGCTGGTCGGCGCGTTCACGGTGTTCAGCTTCATCGCGCCCTTGGCCATCGAGGGCGGCGGGCTCTCGCCGATCGCGTTGCCGGGCATGCTGCTCGCCTTCGGCGTCGGCGCCGTCATCGGCAACATCGCCGGCGGGCAGGCCGCCGACCGCTTCGGCGCGACCCGCACCGTCGCCTGGTCGCTGACGCTGTCGGCCGCGATGCTCGTCACTTTCTCGCTGATCCCGACCTTCCTGCCGCAGTCAATCGCCGGGCCGGCGCTGATGGGTATGATGGTGCCGTGGGGCATCGTCGGCTGGGCCTTCCCGCCGGCGCAGGCGAGCCGCATCCTCAAGATCGCCCCCGACGCCGCGCCCATCGTCTTGTCGCTCAACGCCTCGGCGCTCTACTTCGGCGTCGCGCTCGGCGCGGTGGTCGGCGCCGCGGTGCTGCGCTTCGGCGCCCCGGCCGATCTCGGCCTGATCGCCGCCGTGTTCCCGATCATCGGCTTGGGCATCGTGCTCGCCGGCCGGGTGACGGCCCGGCGGCCGGTCGCCATGCCGGCGGAGTAAAACTGCTTCAAACCTCGGCCCGTGGCCGCTTCCTCACTTCGAAGGAGCGGCCACGGGCATTTCCAGATCGAGGTCGGCCACCGCGTCCAGCGCCGCGCGCAGCTTGGCCGCCTGCTCCGCGCCGGCCTTATCCTCGAACCGCCGCTGGGCGACGCTCCAGAGCTCGAGCGCCTCGTCGAGCTTGACCTCTCCTTGCGGCGTCAGCCGCACGCGCTTGACGCGGCGGTCGTCCTTGTCGGGAAAGGTCTCGACATAGCCGTCGCGGATCAGCGGCTTCAGCGTGTGGCCGAGCGCCGAAAGGTCCATGATCAGCGTCTCGGCGATCGTGCCCATCGCCGGTTCGTTGCCGACGTGGATCTGAAAGATCAGGCCGAACTGCGTGCTCTTCAGGCCCGAGGGCGCCAGCGCGTCGTCGTAGAAGCGGCCAAGGCTGCGCGCGGCGCGCCGCAGAGTGGCGTTGTTGCAGTCGCTGAATCCCGGCTTCCGAGCTTCGGTCATGATCACTCCTTGCCGGCGCATGGATGCGCCAGCCTGCCGCGGAAAATAGTTTTCGCCGCCGCCGTTGACAAGATAGTGGCATATACCTACTTCGGCGAAAGTGGCATATGCCACTAATTGAATCCGAGGCCCCGCGGATCATGCGATCACCGGCGCCAGACCAGCGAAGCGAACAAAGGAACAGGACAATGAGCACGAAGGACAACAAGGGCACGGCCGTCATCACCGGCGGATCGTCGGGCATCGGCGCAGTCTACGCCGACCGGCTGGCCGCGCAGGGCTACGACCTGGTGCTGGTGGCGCGCCGCGCCGACCGGCTGCGGGAACTGGCCGACAGGCTGTCTTACGCCTATGGCCGCAAGGTCGATACGATCGTCGCCGACCTTGCGGTCGATGCCGATCTGCGCCGCGTCGAGCAGGCGGTGTCGACGGACGGCAGCGTGACGCTGCTGATCAACAATGCCGGCGTGGGTGGCCTGGAGACGATTGCCGACGCCGACGCCGACGCGGCCGAGCGCATGATCAAGGTCAATGTCGTGGCGCTGACCAGGCTGACCCGCGCGGTGCTGCCGGGCCTGCTCGAGCGCAATCGCGGCGCGATCATCAACATCGCCTCGGTCGTGGCCTATGGCATTGCCGTCGGCGGCATCTACAGCGGCACCAAGGCCTATGTCGCCAACTTCACGGAAGCGCTGCAGAAGGAAGTCGCCGGCACCAATGTGAAGGTGCAGTCCGTGGTGCCCGGACCGGTCCGCACCGAGTTGTGGGACGTCTCCGGCATCAGCCTCGACAAGGTCAATCCGGACTGGATCATGAGTGCCGACGATCTGGTCGACGCGGCGCTTGCCGGGTTGGCCCAGGGCGAGACCGTCACGGCGCCCGGCCTTGCCGATGCGGCCGGGCTGGCCACCTATCTCGGCGCTCGGGACCAGTTCTTCGGCAGCCTGTTCTCCGGCAAGCCAGCGGCGCGCTACGCCGTCTAATTTCCTCTTAAGCTGGCCGCCACATCTGCAGGATCGAGGCGGCCAGCAGCAGGCCGAGCACGATGTTGAGCGCGCGCCACTGGCGCTCGGTCTTGAGCAGGCGGGCCAGCAGGGTTCCCGCCACGCACCACAGCGACAGCGAGAAGGCCGCTGCCAGGCCGAACACGGCGCCCAGCAGCAGCGCGAGTTGCAGTGGACCATCCGCCAGTGCTGCGAAGGATGCGGCGGCGCCGAGCGCCATCGCCCAGCCCTTCGGGTTCATCCACTGGATGCCGGCGCCGCCGAAAAAGCTGTTTGGCCTCGCCATGCTGATGTCGAGATTGGGCGGACCGGCGCGGCCGATCTTGACCGCCAGCCAGATCAGATAGAGCGAGCCGGCGATCTTCATCGCAAGCTGCAGGGACGGTACCGCGGCGAGCAGGCCGGCAAGCCCGGCCGCGCCCGCCGCCGCCACCGTAGCCAGTCCCGCCGCGCTGCCCGCCATTAAAGGCACGGAACGGCGAAAGCCGAATTGCGCGCCGGATGCGGTCGACAATGTCGTGGCGATGCCGGGCGTCGAGGTCGAGATCAGCGCGAACAGGACCAGCGGGATGATGGTTTCGGACATGCGGGGCTTCCCAATCGAAGGAGCCGGCATGCTTAAGCGCTTCGATGTATCAGTAAATGCAATGTTTGATATGCTTTGCATTAGGGAATATAATGCTGGCTATGATCCGCGACCTCGACATGACGCTCATCCGCACCTTCGTCACGACGGCCGACAAGGCCAGCATGACGGCCGCGGCCAATGCGCTTCACCTGACGCAGGGCGCTGTCAGCCAGCAGGTCAAGCGGCTGGAAGAGGTGCTCGGCCAGAGCCTGTTCGAGCGCGATCGCCGCGGGTTGAGGTTGACACGATCGGGCGAGCGGCTGCTCG
>JAFKFE010000442.1 GCA_017308345.1 Alphaproteobacteria bacterium
TCGAGGCCCGGATTGACGGCGTTGAGGCCGCGATATTGCCAGGAATTGGGAGAGAGCGGACCGTTCATTTCAAGCATCCAGCGCGTTGATCTCAGCGATGGCCTTTTCGGCATCGGACGGGTCGAGATAGCCCAGGTGCCAGCCCGGCTCGGTCTCCATGTAGGAGACGCCCCTGCCCTTGCTGGTCCTGGCGATGATCACGCAGGGCCTGGTGCGCTCGTCATCGGCCCTCACCCGGCGCAGCAGTTCCGTGACCTTGGCCATGTCATGGCCGTCGACCTCATGGACTTCCCAGCCGAAGGCGCGCCATTTCTCGTCGAGCGGCTCGATGTTCATCAAATCGTCGACGCGGCCGTCGAGCTGGTAGCCGTTGCGATCGACGATGGCGATGAGATTGCCGGCCCGGTGCTGGGCGGCGTTGATGGCAGCCTCCCACACCTGTCCTTCCTGCATCTCGCCGTCGCCCATCATGCAGAAGACGCGGTAGTCCTTCTCGCCGGTCCAGCGCTGCGCCAGCACCATGCCCAACGCGTTCGAGAGCGCATGGCCGATCGAGCCCGACGAGAAGTCGACCCCGGGTACCTTCCTCATGTCGGGGTGGTCGCCGAGCGGGCTGCCCAGGCGCGTATATTGATCGAGCCACTCCTTCGGGAAGAAGCCGAGATCGGCATAGATCGGGAACAGGCCGACCGCGGCATGTCCCTTGCCGATGGTGAAGCGGTCGCGGCCGGCCCATTTCGGATCGCCGCGACGCAGCCGCATGACGTCGTAATAGAGCGCCGCGAATATTTCCGCGGCCGAGAACACTGACGTATAGTGCCCGGTCTTGGCGATCTCGATCAGCCGGATCGTCTCCAGCCGCACGAAGCGGGCGCGCTCTTTCAGCATCGCCACCACGTCCGGCGTTGGCTCGAAGCTGTTGCCGCGCCCCCTGCCCGTTGAAGAACCGCTCATTTCATCCCTCCATTGAAGTCCATCGCCAGCGGCACGGCTCCGAGGCCGCGCCGCCGCTGCGTCAGGAGCGCAGATTTTCCCGGAATGTGCTGCCGGTATAATCCCGGCGGTAAATGCCCCGGCGCTGCAGTTCGGGCACCACCGAGTTGACGAACTGGTAGAAGGATCCGGGGGTGATGGACGGACAGATGACGAAGCCGTCGCAGGCCTCGGCCTCGAACAGTTCGTGGATGTGGTCTGCAATCATCATCGGCGTTCCGACCAGTTGCGGCGACATCTGCGTGGTCGCGTATTGGTGGCCGGCATCGCGCAGCGTCTTGCCCTTGCCGCCGCTCATGATGATGTCGAACACACCGCGCGCCCCTTGTGTGATCTCCATCTCGCTCAGCGGCTGGTCCATCGGGAAGCCGGACAGGTCGACGCCGATATGGTTCGACATCTCGGAGAGGCCAAGCTCGGCATTGGCGAGCGAGTCGATATAGTCGGCGCGCTCGCGCGCGATCGATTCCGTTTCGCCGATGACGATATCCGTCGCCGGCAGGATGGCGCAGTGCGAAGGGTCGCGCCCGGCATTGGCGACACGGTCCTTGATGTCGCGGTAGAAGGCCTGCATGTCGGCCTTGTTGTTCTGCAGCGTGAAGACGATCTCGGCCCAGCGCGCGGCGAACTGGCGTCCGCGCGCCGACGACCCCGCCTGCATCAGCACGGGGGTGCCCTGCGGCGAGTGCGGCGTCATCAGCGGTCCTCGCGTCTTGACATATTCTCCGGCGTAGTTGGCGTAGCGGACCTTCGACGGGTCGCCAAAAATACCGGCCTGGCGGTCGAGCACCAGCGCATCCGGCCCCCAGCTGTTCCAGAGCGCCGTGCAGGCCTCGACCACCTCGTCGGCATGGTCGTAGCGCTGCGCCTTGTCCAGCAGCCGGTCCATCCCGTAGTTCTGCGCTTCGCGATCGGTCGCCGACGTCACGATGTTCCAGGCCGCCCTGCCGCCGCTGATGTGGTCGAGCGAGGCGAAGGCGCGGGCGATGTGGAACGGATGGTAGAGCGAGGTCGACATCGTCGCCGACAGGCCGATGTGGTTGGTCACCCTCGCCATCGCCGTCAGCATCTGCATCGGGTCGAGCATGCACATGTGCCCACCATATTTGATGCAGGGATCGATGACGCCGCCATAGGTGTCGTAGAGCGTTTGCACGTCGACGAAGAAGAGCCCGTCGAACTTCCCGTCCTCCAGGATGCGGGCGATGTTCTCGTAACGAACCGGATTGAGGAAGTCCGTCCCGTCGCTTTCATCGTGACGCCAGCTGCCGTTGTTGTGCCACGACGGCCCGATCGTGCAATAGCCTACGAAGTGCAGCTGACGTCCCATTGAACCCACCCAAAATCCGCCCGTCGCGGGCTTGAAGGAAGTGCCCGGCGAGCCCCTCGCTGCGCAAGAAACTCTTATGCGTCAGGGGCGTGCCGTCGCCTTGCGCATGTTTCATCGAACCACGCCAAGACCGCCGATTTACGTCCGCTTCTTGCACTCCCCCGCCGCGTCGTACACTGGCAAAAACCTTTGGGCAGGATAACCTTTCGTTATGCGAGGCGCCGGTCTTGCGCTTGCCTCGCGCCGTCAGGCGGCGGCAGGTGAATACTGCCGCACGACGCCCTGGCTGATCAGGCTTTCGACCTCCTCGGGAGCATAGCCGAGCGCCTCGGACAGCACCGTGGCCGTATCCTCGCCAAGCATGGGCGGCGCCTTGTAGCGTGCATGGCGCTGCGCGGCGAGACCCTGAGCCGGCCTGACCAGGGAGACCGGTCCCAAATGCTGGTTATGCAAGGTCTGCACGACATCGCGGGCCTTGACCGTCGGGCTTTCGAAGGCCTCGGGCACGGACTTGACCTCGCCAGCCGGAACGCCGTGCCGCAGGCAGGCCTCCATCCAATGGTGGCGTGTGTTGGCGCGGAACGACTGGCTCAACTTGGCAAGCAGGCTTTCGCGGTTCAGCGCCCGCGCCGCCGCCGTCTTGTAAAGCGGATCCTGGGCAAGCTCGGGCAGGCCGACGACCTTCTCGCACAGGGCGGTGAACTGCTTGTCGTTGCCCACGGCCAACGCGAAGCTGCCGTCCGAGCATTCGCAGATCTGGTAGGGCACGACGGTCGGATGGGCGTTGCCGTAGCGGCGCGGAATGACGCCGGCGTTGAGGTAGCCGCTGCCGACATTGATCAGCGTGTTCAGCGCGCACTCCAGCAGCGATATGTCGATATATTGCCCCTGGCCGGTCTCGCGGCGCTGATAAAGTGCCGCCAGCACCGATTGCACCGAAACCATGCCGGCGATGATGTCGGTCATCGCAACGCCGATGCGCTGCGGCTCGCCGTCGACGGGACCGGTGATCGACATCAGGCCACTCTCGGCCTGGACGACGAAATCGTAGCCCGGCCGGTCCCATTCGGGACCTGTCTGCCCGTAACCGGAGATCGAGCAATAGATGATGCCCGGGTTGAAGGCCTTCAGCGTCTCGTAGTCGATCTTGAGCCGCTGAACCGTGCCGGCGCGGAAGTTCTCGATGACCACGTCGGCCTTCGCGGCCAGGCGATGGATGATCTCGTGCCCCTTGGGATGCTTGATGTCGACGGCGATGCTGGATTTGCCGCGATTGGCGCAGAGATAATAGGTGCTGACGCCCTTGTAGCTCGGCACCGACCAGGCACGCGTGTCGTCACCGCCGTCGATGTTCTCGATCTTCCAGACCTCGGCGCCGAGATCCGCGAGCGACATCGTCGCCCAAGGGCCGGCCAGCACGCGGGAGAGGTCCAGCACCTTGATGCCCGCCAACGGCAGGCCGGATGCGGCTTCGCCTCCGGGCCTTACGGATTCCGACATTGGTTCTCGCTTTCCTGCTTTGCTGTAGTTGCGGCGCTCAAGCCGTGAGTCCGATGTCCGCCGGACCGGGAAAATGACATGCCGCATAGTGGCCCGGTTCGACCTCCACGAGCGGCGGCGGCACCTCCGCGCATCTGTCCTGGGCCTTGAAGCAGCGGGTCCGGAACGGGCAGCCCGACGGCGGGTTGATCGGGCTTGGCACGTCGCCCTTGAGCAGGATCTGCTTGCGGCTGCGCTCGATATCCGGATCGGCGACCGGCACCGCCGACATCAGCGCCTGCGAATAGGGATGCAGCGGCCGTTCATAGAGCCGCTCAGCCGGCGCCACCTCGACGAAGCGGCCGAGATACATCACGGCAACCTTGTGCGAGATGTGGCGCACGACCGACAGGTCATGAGCGATGAAGACGTAAGCCGTCCGCATCTTCTCCTGTATTTCCTGGAGAAGGTTCAGCACGCCCGCCTGGACCGACACGTCGAGCGCCGAGACCGGCTCGTCCAGGACAAGCACTTCCGGCTTCAATGCGAGCGCGCGGGCGATGACGACGCGCTGGCGCTGGCCGCCGGACAATTGGTGCGGATAGCGGCGGCCATGCGCGGCGCTGAGGCTTACCAGGTCGAGCATCTCCAGCACGCGCTCGCGCCTTTGCGCGCCGGTCATCGTCGTGATGCGCAACGGTTCCGCGATGCTGTCCTCGATGCGCATGCGCGGATGCAGCGAGCCGTATGGGTCCTGGAAGACCAGCTGAAGATGGCGGCGCATCTTGCGCATCTGTTGAGCGCCGAGCGAGATGACGTCGACGCCGTTCACGCTCACGCTGCCGGATGTCGGCTCGATCAGGCGCAGCAGGCATCGCCCGAGGGTCGACTTGCCGCAACCCGATTCGCCGACCAGACCCAACGTCTCGCCCGGCTTCAAGTCGAACGAGATGTCGGTGACGGCTTTCAGTTGCGCGACTTCGCGCCGAACCAGCATGCCGCCCATGATCGGGAACGTCTTGGACAGGTTGCGCACCGACAGGGCGACGCCCTCGCCGGACATGATCTGGGTGTTGCGAGACGATTCAGCCATTGCCGCGCTCTTCCGCCTGCGCCGTCCGACCAGCGCCATCCCATGACGGCAGGCTCTCGGCGAAGTGACAGGCCGCCCGATGCCGCCCGAGCTCGATGACCGGGGGGGCAGCCTTGCGGCAGATATCCTGGGCAAAGCCGCAGCGCGGATGGAAGGCGCAGCCTTCCGGCAGCGCGCCAAGCATGGGCGGCGCGCCAGGGATCGAATAGAGCTTTTCGTTCGAGGCCGTCAGCTTCGGAATCGAGTCGATCAGACCGCGCGTGTAAGGATGACGGGGATTGGCGAAGAGCTCCCGCACCTCGGCTTCCTCGACCACCAGTCCCGCATAGATGACCGCGACCCGGTCCGCGTGGCCGGCGACGACGCCGAGGTCATGGGTGATCAGGATGAGCGCAAGCCCGAGCTTCTCCTTGAGGTCGCGCAGCATGCGCATGATCTGCGCCTGCACGGTGACGTCGAGCGCCGTCGTCGGCTCGTCCGCCACCAGCAGCTCGGGATTGTTGGCGACCGCCATGGCAATCATGACACGCTGGCGCATGCCGCCGGAGAACTCATGCGGATACTGATTGATCCGCCGGTCCGGCTGCGGGATGGCGACAAGCTGCAGAAGCTCGAGCACGCGCTCGGTCGCCTTTGCCTCGCCTCGCGGATCTGGTCGCCCACGGTCATCACCGGATTGAGCGAAGAAAGCGGATCCTGGAAGATCATGCTGATCTCGGCCCCGCGCAGCGCGCGCATCTCCCGGCGCGGGCGCCCCACGAGCTCCCGCCCCTTGAAGACGACAGAGCCGCTGACGATCGCATTGCGCGCCTGCAGGCCGAGCGAGGCGAGCATGCCGAGCGATTTGCCCGACCCGGATTCGCCGACGATGCCCAGCACCTCCCCCTTGGACAGTTCGATGTCGATACCGCGCACCGCGGGCAAGACGCGGTCCCGCGACGCGAAGCCGACCTTGAGGTCGCGGATGCGCAGCAATGGCTGGCCGGCGGACCCTTGGTTGGTGATTTCGGCCGCGCTCATTTGGACGACCTCGGGTCGAAATAGTCGCGCAGGCCGTCACCTATGAAGTTGAAGCCCAGGACCACCGTCAGGATGGCCATGCCCGGCCCGAACGCGATCCACCAGCTGTAGAAGAACGTCGCGCCGTCCGAGATCATCGCGCCCCATTCGGGTGTGGGAGGCGTGGCGCCGAGGCCGATGAAGGAAAGCGACGCCGCGAGCAGGATCACCTGGCCGAGGTCCATCGTCGCGCTGACGAGAATAGGCGTCCAGCAAAGCGGCAGGATATGCTTGGTGAGAATACGGAAATGGCCCGCTCCGGCCGCGACCGCGGCCTCGACATGCTCGCGCTCGCGCACCTCGAGCACCTGGGCGCGCATCAGCCGGGCGTAGACCGGCCACCAGACGACCACCATCGCGATTGCCGCGTTGCCCAGTCCAGGCCCGAGCGAGGCCGCGACGGCCATCGCCAGCAGGATCGGGGGAAAGGAAAGGGTGATATCAACCAGCCGCATGATGGCGGCGCCGACGATACCGCCCCTGTAACCGGATATCGCGCCCGCGGCCGATCCGATCACCACGGCGCTGACCACGACCAGGAGCGCTATCGGCAGCGAATGCTGCGCGCCATGGATCGTGCGCGAGAACACGTCGCGACCCAGGGCGTCGGTTCCGAGCAGATAGCTCGCATTCGGCGCCTGCAGCCGCCGGCCCGCGAGCTTGAGCGGATCGTAAGGCGCGAGCCATGTCGGAAACAGGGTGGCCACCAGCCAGAAGAGAACGACGACACCGCCGACCACAAAAGCGGGCGAAGCCCATTCAGGGAGGCGAAGGCGCGCCGATGGTGAGGCTTGAACCGAAGACACTGGCTTTCCCTCAGTTCAGGCGCACGCGCGGATTGGCCAGGACATAGGCGATATCCGTGAGCAGGTTGGTGATAAGGAACATCACGCCGCCGACGATGGTGACGCCGATGATCGCCGGGAAATCAAGCGAACGCGCGGCCGTCACGGCATAGCTGCCCATTCCCGGCCAGGCAAAGACCGCCTCCGTGAGCACCGCGCCGGTGATGAGATAGGCGAACGAGTAGCTGATCACCGTCAGCACCGGCACCAGGATGTTGCGGAAGGCGTGGCGCAGCACGACGCGCATCTCGCCGGCTCCCTTGGCCCGCGCGGTGAGGATGAACTCGCGCTCCATCACCTCCAGCATGTTGGCGCGGACAAGGCGCGAGATCGTTCCGGCCACGGTCCAGCCGAGAACCACCGACGGCAGCACGAGATGGGCGAGCGCATCCCTGACGGCGGCAAGATTCCCGGCAAGCAGGGTATCGATGGTCATGAAACCGGTCACGACGGGCGGCGGCGAAAGCCTGGGATCTATGCGGCCCGGCCCGGGCAGTATCTGATACTTGACCGACAGCAGGAAAAGCAGCGCCAGGCCCAGCCAGAAGATCGGGACGGAGGAGCCGAACAGCGAGAATATGCGGGCGCCCTGATCGACCGCCGTGTCGCGGTAGTAGGCCGCGAGGAGGCCGAACACGATGCCTATGACGCTGCCGATGATCATCGCGGCGATGACGAGCTCGAACGTCGCCGGCAGCCGCGCCACGAGATCGGCCGACACCGGCCGGCGCGTGACGAAGGACGTTCCCATGTCACCCTTCAGCAGGTTGCCGACATAGATCAGGTACCGCTCCGGCAAGGGACGATCGAGCCCCCAACGCTGCCGGGCGGCGGCAACGATCTCCGGGTTGTTCATCTGCTGCTCGCTGACGACGGCGGTGAGAGGATCGCCCTTGGTTATGGCCGTCAGCAGGAACGCCATCGTGACAATGCCCAGCAATATGAAAGGCATCGCGATGCTGCGTCGTAGGATATAGTTCAGCATCGGCCGTCTCTTGGCATCGCGGTCCGCACTGCTCCATCGAGTGAATGTGACGCGATATTGACAAGGCTGAAAACACCAGTCAATAGAAATGAAATTAAGTTCCAAATTTCGTGCGCAGCCTGTTGGACACGCCTGGCGCGTCTGACATAGTGGAGCCTCCAACGGCTCCATGGGCCGGCAGAGTCCCTTCGCGCTGTTGGGAGGCAGCATGAGAAAACGCAACAAGCCTATCGTCGCGCCTTCGGACGAAGAGCTGGGCCAGCATGCCTCGGCGCTGGTGCGCGGGCTGCAGATATTGCGCGCCTTCTCGCCCGCGGACGTCACGCTCGGCAACCAGGAACTGATCGAGCGGACGGGCCTGCCGAAGGCCACGATATCGCGGCTGACCTACACCCTGGTCGGGCTTGGCTATCTCATCTACGACCCTTTGCTCGGCCGATACAGCATCGGGCCCGCCACCGTTTCACTCGGCTATTCAGGCCTGAGCAGCAGCGCGGTGATCTACATGGCCAAGCCGCTCATGCAGGCGCTGGCCTTCGAAACCGGCGTCGCGGTGGCCATGGGCATGCGGGACGGGCTGGAAATGGTCTACGTCGCCAACTGCCGGCCGGAGACCCCCGTGACCCTCAGGCTGAACGTCGGCTCGCGCCTGCCGATATGGCAGACCTCGATGGGGCTCGCCTATCTGGCGGCCATGGAGGAGCCGCTGCGGGACCGGGTCATCCGCCAGCTGATCGAAACCAATCCCGACACAAGGGACAAGATCCAGCGTGCCATCGACAGCGGGCTTGAGAGCTACGCCAGGCTCGGCTTCGTATCCTCGTTCGGAGACTGGTACAGCTACATAAATGCAGTGGGCGTGCCTTTCAGGCCAACCGACGGCTCGCAACTGGTCGCCATTACCTGCGGCGGCATCAAGGACCTCGCGCCCGTCGAGGCCTGCCTCTCGGTTTATGTTCCCAAGCTCAAGGCACTGCTCGCGGAACTTCAGAACCGCCTGATCGGCGCCGTTCCGCCGCCAATCGG
>JAFKFE010000443.1 GCA_017308345.1 Alphaproteobacteria bacterium
GGTCACCTCGCCCAACCGCACAGGGTGGCCATTCTTGGTGGCGATGATGAGATTGGAAAAGCCCGCCGCGTTGGCTAGTTGCGTGTTGGCGGTGATCGTAAGCTGCTGCTTGTTGTTCTGCAGCACGCCGAGCGGCGTGTTGGAGTTGGCCGAGGCGATCGCCGCCTGCAGCTGATCGATCGAAATGCCTCGCGCGGCAAGCGCGGTCGGATCGATCTGGATGCGAACGGCGTATTTCTGCTGGCCGAAGATCGAGACCTGCGCCACGCCGTCGATGGTCGACAGCGAAGGCGAGATCACGTTCTCGGCGAAGGCGTCGAGGTCGGTCAGCGGAACCGTGTCGCTCACCAGCGACATCAGAAGGATCGGCGCGTCGGCCGGATTGACCTTGCGATAGCTTGGCGGCGACGTCATTTCCGGCGGCAGCGATTTCTGCGTGCGCGCGATCGCCGCCTGCACGTCCGCCGCCGCCGCGTCGATGTCGCGGTTGAGCACGAACTGGATGGCGATCGAGGTCTGGCCGAGCGAGTTGGTGGTCGAGATCGAATCGATGCCGGCGATCGTCGCGAATTGCTTGATCAGCGGCGTCGCAACGGAAGTCGCCATCGTCTCCGGCGAAGCGCCGGGCAGGCTGGCCGAAACGTTGACCACCGGAAATTCCGCGCTCGGCAGCGCCGCCACCGGCAGGAACTTGTAGGCAAAGATACCGCCCAGGATGAGGGCGAACGACATCAGCAGCGTGGCGACGGGCCTGCGAATGCAGAATTCGGAGATCATTGGCCGGCCCCGCCTGGCTTGTCTGCCTCCGCGACCTTGGGCGATGCCTGGTCACCGGATCCGGCCGCGCTCTTGCCTTCATGCACCGCCGCGCCGTTCTTCAATCGCGTCTGGCCTTCGACGACGACCTTCTCGCCGCTCTTAAGACCGTCGCTGATGGCGCTGTTCTGGCCCTCCGTCAGCGCCACCTGCACGGGCCGCATCTCGACGGTATTGTCAGGTTTGATGACATAGACGAACGGCCCCTTCTGGCTGGGCTGGACCGCGACCGTCGGCACCGAGGTCATCTGCGGCATCGTGCCGGCCTCGAGCACCACGTTCACATATTGCCCGGGCCACAGCGAAAGATCCGGGTTCGGTATGCTTGCCCGCGTGGCGATGGTGCCCGAGGCCGTATCGACGCTGGAATCGACGAAATCGAGCGTACCCTTGCCGATCGGCGCGGGATCGCCGTCCTTGGTCAGCGTCACGTCGCCTTGCTGCGGGTCGACGAGCGCCTTGTGCAGCAGGGCAAGGTTGCTCTCCGGCAGCGTGAAATTCACCTGCAGCGGGTCCATCTGCGTGATGGTGACCAGCGGTGTCGAACTGCTTGAGTTGCCGTTGCTGGTGGTGACGAGGTCGCCGACCGAGACGTTGACGGCGCCCAGCCTGCCCGAGATCGGCGCCGAGATGGTCGCGTAGCTCAACTGCACGGTGTCGGCGTCGATCGTCGCCTTGTCGGCATCGATGGTCGCGGCCGCGGCTCTCTGCGCCGCCAGCGCCTGGTCGTAGGTCTGCTGCGTGCCGGCCTGCTTGGCGACAAGATCCTTGGCGCGTTGCAAATCGGCCTGGGCGCTCACCAGCATCGCCTGGTCCTTGGCGAGCGTCGCCTGGTCCTTGGCCAGTTGCGCCTTCAGCGCGCGATCATCGAGCGAGAACAGGACATCGCCCGCTTTCACCATCTGACCGTCCTTGACGTCGATGGACACGATCTGGCTGGAAACCCGGGCATTGATGCTCACCACCGACGGGGATGAGACGAAGCCGATGGCATAGCGGCGGATCGAGAAATCGGCGGTCGTCGCGGTGGCCGAAACGATGGAGGCCGAACGCGCGCCGCCACCGCCGCCTTTCGCACCATCCGATGCCTTGGCACTCTTGTCTGCGCCGCCACCCGCCTGCTGGCCAGAGATCAGTTGCTGGACCTTGCCCAACGTCGCGGGCGAAAGATAGAGCCCGGCGCCCGCCAGGCAGGCGACCGCCACCACTGCAAAGGCGATTTTCCCGCGCATCGACAATAGCCCTCTACCCGACACGCCGACTCCGGTGGTCCATTTTAGCTCGATCCACGGCCTCGCGCCGCGATTTTCGTGGAGTAGATAGGACAAGGCCTTGGCGGAAAAGGGCCAAAACGCGGCATTACGAAGATTTAATGTGCACTGCACAATGGACAGGCAGCCGGCCAACGCGCAGCGACAAGACCGCTCGCCGGTCCGAAAATCAGCTCAGCGAAGCATCGGCCACAGCGTCGCCGCAAGCAGCACGCCCATGCCGATATTGAACCATTTCAGTCGCGCCGGATCCGACAGGAAACCGCGCAGCCCCGTGCCGAAGCCGGCCCAAACCGACACGCTGGGCAGGTTGACGATGGTGAAGGCGATCGAGATCAGCGCTACCGAGACGAAGGGGTGGTCGGGGTTGGTGTAGACGGCCATTGCGTACACAGCCATCATCCATGCCTTGGGATTGACCCACTGAAAAGCCGCCGCATCGATGAAACGCATCGGCTGCGCGCGCACCTCGCCCTTGCCGCTCAACGAGCGCGACATTGCGATCTTCCAGGCAAGGTAAAGCAGGTAGGCCGCGCCCGCGACTTTCAGCGCCGTATGCAACGCCGGGAACGCCGTCAGCACCGCGCCGAGTCCGAAGCCGACGGCCAGCAACAGGACCAGAAAGCCGATGCTGATGCCCAGCATGTGCGGAACCGTCCGGGCGATGCCGAAATTGACGCCGGACGCCAGCAGCATGAGGTTGTTCGGCCCTGGCGTGATCGATGTCACGAAGGCATAGACCAACAGGGCAAGGAATGCATCGAGCGACATGTCATCCTCCCAAATATGTCAGCCTTATTGTCCTTTTTATCCGGCGCGCAAAAGCCACCCGTATGCGACTTGCCGGACCAGGGAGACGGTGAAACGGTGTGGGCTCACATGCCCTGCGAACCGCGGTTCATCGCGGCCACGCCAGTGCGGCAGATCTCGACAAGGCCGAGCGGCTTCATGATGGCGATGAACTGGTCGAGCTTGGATCCCTTGCCGGTGATCTCGAAGATGAAATGCTCGGTGTTGGCGTCGATGACCGAGGCGCGAAACGCATCCGCGAGCCGAAGCGCCTCGACGCGGGCATCGCCGGTGCCCGCGACCTTGACCAGCGCGAGTTCGCGTTCCAGCGGCCGCTCCTGCCCAAGCTCATGCGAGCGCACGGTCAGGTCGACCACCCTGTGCACCGGCACGATGCGCTCGAGCTGGTGCTTGATCTGCTCCATCACATGCGGCGTGCCGCGCGTCACGATGGTGATGCGCGACAGATGCTTTTCGTGCTCGGTCTCGGAAACGGTAAGGCTTTCGATGTTGTAGCCACGGCCCGAGAAAAGACCGATGACGCGGGCAAGCACGCCCGGTTCGTTATCGACCAGCACGGAAAGCGTGTGCGTTTCCGGCTTCTCGGTTTCCTTGGCGATGAAGTAGGCCGAGCCGGTCGGCTGAAGCTGTGCGTTCATGACGTGAATCTCTATTTCAGACTTTTGAACTAATTCTCTGTTTGCGCACGGCTTCTCGCGACAGCCCTGCCTTGGCGGCTGTTATGGGCGGAGCATGATGTTGCCCGAAAACCACTTCACACTTTTCGGCATCATGCTCTAGACCAGTTCCCTGCCCTTGGCGTCGATGGCGTTGGCCACCGCCTCGTCGGTGGCCTCGTCCGGCAACAGCATCTCGTTATGCGCCTTGCCCGACGGGATCATCGGGAAGCAGTTGGCCAGGGTCGCCACGCGGCAGTCGAACAGAACGGGCTTCTTCACCGAGATCATCTCGCGGATCGCGTCGTCGAGTTCGTCCGGCTTGTCGCAGCGTATGCCATGGCCGCCATAGGCCTCCGCCAGCTTGACGAAATCCGGCATCGCCTCGGTGTAGGAATGCGACCGCCGGTTGCCGGGCAGCAGCTGCTGCCATTGGCGCACCATGCCCATATACTGGTTGTTCAGGATGAAGATCTTGATCGGCGCCTCGTATTGAACCGCCGAGCTCATCTCCTGCATCGTCATCTGCACGGAAGCATCGCCGGCGATGTCGATGACCAGAGCATCCGGATGCGCGATCTGCACGCCGAGCGCGGCAGGCAGGCCATAGCCCATCGTGCCCAGGCCGCCCGACGTCATCCAGCGGTTCGGCTTGTCGAAATGGTAGTGCTGCGCCGCCCACATCTGGTGCTGGCCGACCTCGGTGGTGATGTAGGTGTCCATGTCCTTGGTCAGCGCATAGAGCCGCTGGATCGCGTATTGCGGCATGATCACGTCATTGTTCATCCTGTAGGCGAGCGAGTCCCGCGCGCGCCATTTCGCGATCTTCTCCCACCACGGATAGAGCGCCTTCTTGTCGGCCTTGGCCGTCGCCCGCCACAGCCGCACCAGATCCTCCAGCACGCGGCCGACGTCGCCCAGGATCGGCACGTCCGCATGCACGTTCTTGTTGATCGAGGACGGGTCGATGTCGATGTGGATCTTCTTCGAGTTCGGCGAGAACGCGTTGAGCCGGCCGGTGATGCGGTCGTCGAAGCGCGCGCCGATGCAGATCATCACGTCGCAGTCATGCATGGCCATATTGGCTTCGTAGGTGCCGTGCATGCCGAGCATGCCGACCCAGTTCTTGCCGGACGCCGGATAGGCGCCGAGGCCCATCAGCGTCGAGGTGATCGGAAAGCCGGTGAGGTCGACCAACTCGCGCAGCAGGTGGCTGGCTTCCGGGCCGGAATTGATGACGCCGCCGCCCGAATAGATGATCGGCTTCTTCGCGCCGGCCATCAGCTCGACGGCGGCCTTGACCTTCTCCAGGTCGCCCTGGACCTTCGGCTTGTAGCTGGTGCGCGGCGCCGTCTGCGGCGGCACGTAGATGCCCTTGGCGAATTGCACGTCCTTCGGGATATCGACCACGACCGGGCCCGGGCGCCCCGTCGTCGCGACATGGAAGGCTTCGTGGATGGTGGCGGCGAGTTGGTTGACGTCCTTCACCAGCCAATTGTGCTTGGTGCAGGGCCGCGTGATGCCCACGGTGTCGCATTCCTGGAAAGCGTCGGAGCCGATCAGCGAGGTCGGCACCTGGCCGGTGAGGCAGACCAGCGGGATGGAATCCATCAGCGCGTCCTGCAAGGGCGTCACCGCATTGGTGGCGCCGGGGCCGGACGTCACCAAAAGCACGCCGGCCTTGCCCGTCGAGCGGGCATAGCCTTCGGCCGCGTGGCCGGCGCCCTGTTCGTGCCGGACCAGGATATGCTCGACCTCGTCCTGTTGGAAAATCTCGTCATAAATCGGCAGGACCGCGCCGCCCGGATAGCCGAAGATATGCTTGACGCCATTGTCCTTCAGCGCCTGCACCACCATTTCGGCGCCCGTCATTTCGCGCCGCTCGTTCTGTCCGTTGCTCATCGGTCTGGTCCCGTACTGTCGCCGTTTGGGCGTTGCTGGTCGTTTAGTTGGATTTCAGGCAATAAAAAAGGCCCCCTTACACCGCCTTGCCCACGCGCCAGCCTACGAGAATGAGTGCCGTTTTCATGGGCGCGGACAATAAGGGTGAAAACGCGGGCTCGTCAATGGGGTCTCGCGTGAATTCACTCGCCTGTGAGAGCGGCATGCTCGCGCGCTACCATAGTACAGTTGAGCCCCCGCCGCCAAAGCACCAGTATGCGCCGGTGCATGTCGCCCAAAAATGTGGGAGGTTTTGGGAATACGACCATGCGCAAAGGTGACGTTGGCTGCGAGGAGGACGCATGGCTGGCGAACGGGAGCATATCCGCGAGATCGAGCAGGTGCTGTCCGGCGCGCGATCGGTCCGCGACGATATCGTGGTTCAATCCTGGCTGCGCTGCATCGACAAGCATCGGCTCGACCCGGCGCGGCCGACGGAAGCCTACATCGTTCCCGATACCCAGCTGCGCGAGCATCGCGAGCAGTCCGAAAGACTGATCGCCATTGCCCGCAGAGGGCTGGATACATTGTTCAAGCAGGTGGCTGGCCAGAACTACGTCCTGCTGCTGGCCGACGCAAAAGGTGTCACCGTCGACTTCCTCGGCGACCCGCTGTTCATGGACCAGTTGCGCACGGCCGGTCTCTACCTTGGCTCGGAGTGGTCCGAAAGCCGCACCGGGACCTGCGGCGTCGGCTCCTGCATCGTCACCGGCGAGGCGATGACCATCCACCAGACCGACCATTTCGACACTACCCACACGCCGCTCTCCTGCACCGCAGCGCCGATCTTCGACACCAAGGGCGAACTGACCGCCGTGCTCGACATATCGCTGCTGCGCTCGCCGCAGCCGAAAGTCAGCCAGAACCTCGCCCTTCATCTGGTGATGGCATCGGCCCGCCGCATTGAGCTCGCCAATTTGATGGCGCAGATGCATTCGGAATGGGTGCTGCGCTTCTCCCGCTCGCCCGAATTCCTCGACGTCGATCCGGAAGCAGCCGTCGCGCTCGATGCCTCGGGCCGCATCCTCGGCACCACGCGCGGCGCGGCCCTGCTTCTGGCGCAGGCCGGCGGTGTAGACTGGCGGCGCTCCTCGCCGATAGGCCAGCCGATCTCGCGTTACCTCGACATGGACATCGACGACTTGCCGAGTTTGACGCGCGGGCGCCCGACGGAGGAGCGCCTGGTGTTCGGCCGCAACGGCAGCGCGCTGTTCGCGCACGCCATCGAGCCGCAGCCGTCGAGCGGACGCCGCGCGCCCGCCGAAGTCCTGCCGAAACCGATCGCCGAGCTTTCCGGCGGCGATCCGGCCATGGCGGCCATGCAGATGCGGGCCGCCAAGCTGGCGCGCACCACCATCCCGATCCTGATCAATGGCGAGACCGGTTCCGGCAAGGAATACCTCGCCCGCGCGCTGCATGATAGCTCCGGGCGCTCCGGACCGTTCGTGGCCATCAATTGCGCGGCCATCCCCGAGCATCTGATCGAGAGCGAGCTTTTCGGGCACGCGGCCGGCGCCTTTACCGGCGGCACGGCCAAGGGACGCAAGGGGCTGATCGAAAGCGCCGACGGCGGCACGCTGTTCCTCGACGAGATCGGCGACATGCCCTACGCGCTGCAATCGCGCC